>QNAT01000115.1 GCA_003641555.1 Thermotoga sp. | reverse complement strand
TAATCCCTCCCTTTTTATTTTCTTCGATTTTTTTCAAAGTCTTTACCAATCCATTATATATGCGCTTGAACAGGAAAACAGAGAGGATAACAACACCACTGTAGTATATCCACACTGGTATACTCAAGGCTCTGGAACGCATGTGAAATAACGTCATATCATTGTATATCGTCTTTATCAAGATGATATCAACAATAGCGAAGAGAAAAGTACTCAGAAGTGCACTTATTATTGTTGCAGTCTTTTTTAGTTTCTTCGGAAAGATATTGTACAGGGTTACCATACCGAGTTGAGAACCTCTTTCAAAAGCAATTCCTGCCCCAACGACAGTAAGCCATACGAAGAAGTTGATCCCGATCTCTTCTGTGAAAGCAAATGAAAAATGTAGTAAGTATCTACTTACAACGTTGATAAATGCTATAGTAGCCATCACGAAGAGCAAGATCGCCGCTATCCATTCATCCACACTAAAGGATTTTTTCTTTTCCTCCATTATTATCTCCTCCATTATCATCCTCCCAGGTTTTAGAATTCATCTTTTATCCAATCGGGTTTTTCTAAAAGCTCGGCAAGTCTTCCGAGGAATTTTGCTGCTAATGCACCATCGATCACCCTGTGATCGTAAGAAAGGCTAAACCATGCCATATCCCTTATCATTATATTCACTTCATCTCCAACTTTTAATTCCTTTTTAGTCCTTCCCACTCCCAGGATAGCCACTTCATTTCCGTTTAATGCGGGTGTGAAGATCTCCGTTCGCATCATACCCAGATTGGTTATCGTGAAACCAGAGCCTATAAGGTCTGCCTCTTGGATATTCCCTTTCCTTGCAAAACTTGATACTCTTGCGAGTGCTGCGCTTATCTCTCTTATTGATAATTCATCTACTCTTTTGATAACAGGGACGATAAGTCCTCTCTCTGTATCTACGGCTACTCCTATGTTTATCTTCTTGAACTTCTTTATGTTCTCCCCATCGAAATGAGCATTGAACGAAGAGTATTCTGAAAGTACCCTGGAAACAACCTTCAAAAGCATCGCCGTCACAGAAACCTTTTGTCTTACTTCCCAATCTTTCTTTATTCGAAAAAACTCTGTGAGATCAATTCGAGTTGCATTTGTAATGACTACCGCTTCGTGGTAGGATCTGGCAAGGTTTCGTGAGATCATCTTCCGGAGAGGGGAGAGCTTCTCTACTGTAAATTCCTCTTCAACGGTTTGCCTTCTCTCTTTTACAAAGTTCATTACATCTTTTTCTACGATCCTTCCGCCTGGGCCTGTGCCTCTCACCTCTTTTATATCTACTCCCTTTTCTCTTGCCAATCTCTTCGCTGCGGGCGAAGCCCTTACAAAGCCCGTTTCTACTAGTATTGCTACTCGTTCTACCTTTTCTTTTTCCTCAACTGACTTTTCAGGAGATGCACTTGCCTTTTCGACTTCTTTGGGTGGTATATTTCCTTCCTTTGCGAGTTCTTCTTCCGTCTCCGCGATATATGCTATCATCTCTCCAACTTTATACTCCTCACCTTCTTTTCCCATAAGCTTTTTTACATATCCATCCACAGGACTTTCCAAATCATTGGTGATCTTCTCGGAGGCGATCTCCACGAGTACTTCTCCCTTTTTTACCTTATCTCCCTCTTTTTTATACCATTTATTGATAAAACCAGATTCCATGTTTAGACCAAATTTTGGCATCTTGAGTAAGAACATCTACACTTCCCCCAATACTTTTTTAACTGCTTTTTCTACATCCTTGTGATCTGGTACAACAAAATCTTGAAGAGGAGGGCTGAAAGGGATATGGACATTCCTCGCCCCAACTCTCAATATGGGTGCATCGAGATAATCGAAAGCCTCTTCTTGAACAACAGATGCAACTTCAGCACCCCATCCCCCTTTTCTCCATGTTTCATGGGCAACTACCAGGTGATGAGTTTTCTTCACAGAATCGATGACCGTTTTCTTATCCAGGGGAATGAGTGTTCTCAAATCTATAACCTCTACATCTATATCTTCTTTTAAAAGCACTTCTGCAGCTTTTAGAGATTCGTGAACCATTCTCGATGTTGTTACAACTGTTACATCTTTTCCTTTTCTTTTCACATCTGCCACTCCGAATGGGATGTAATATTCTTCTTCGGGGACAGGGCCTTTCATCTTGTAGAGCAATTTGTGTTCAAAACAGATCACCGGATCATCTGAACGCAAAGCAGTCTTAAATAATCCCTTCATATCATAAGGTGTGGAGGGAATGATCACCTTAATACCAGGTACATGCATGAAGATCGTTTCGATGGATTCCGAATGCTGAGCTGCAGCAGATTTCGAGATCCCATCTGGGCCTCTCAAGACGAGGGGTAGTTTTGCCTGGCCACCTGTCATGTATCTTATCTTCATGATCTGGTTTGTAACGGCTGTCATCCCAGTGAAGATGAAGTCTGCGAAGTGAAATTCTGCTACTGGCCTCATCCCTGCTAAAGCTGCACCAAGGGCAGAACCGAATATCACCTCTTCTGAGATGGGTGTATCGATGATCCTATCTGAAAATTTTCCCAGGAGGGGCTTATAGGCACCAAAGATCCCTCCCTGTTTCGCTATATCTTCACCATACGTGAATATGGTAGGATTTCTTGTCATCTCTTCGTACATAGCCTCTCCAAGAGCTTCTGAAAATGTGATCTCTCTCATATCTGCACACTCCTTAATAGCCGTATCCTGTATCATCTACAAAGAGGTCCTGTAGGGCTGATACTGGTTCTGGAAATGGACTGTCTTCTGAAAACTTTACTGCTTCTTCTACCTCTTTTTCTGCCTCATTTTTAATGTTCTCCTTCTCTTTATCTGTTAACATTCCCATCTCTTTTAATTTCTTTTCGAATCTTCCTATAGGTTCTCTTTTCCAGTACTCCTGGACCTCTTTTTTACCTCTGTAGAGGGTTGGATCTCCAACGAAGTGCCCTTTAATTCTGTATGTTTTTGCTTCGATCAAGGTTGGTCCTCCCCCATTCCTCGCTCGTTCAACCGCTGATTTTACTGTTTCATAAACTGCGCTCACATCGTTTCCATCGATAGTAACCCCAGGAATACTATAACTCACCGCTCTATCTGAGATATTCTGCACCGATGTCGTTTCCTGAACCCTCTCAGTAGAAGCGAATTGATTATTTTCGTTAACAAAGATCACGGGGAGTTTGTATACAGAACACCAATTTAAGGCCTCGTGGAATGCTCCACGGTTTGAGGCACCATCTCCGAAGAAGGCAACCACTACCTGATCTGTCTTCTTCAGTTTGATCGCCATCCCCGCACCGCTCGCTATGGGAAGGCCACCTGCGACCTCACCATTTGCTCCCAGGACACCGATAGAAAGATCTGCTATATGCATCGAACCTCCTTTACCTCTGCAATAACCTGTGATCTTTCCATACAATTCTGCCATCATCTTCTTCATATCTGCCCCCTTTGCGATCATATGCCCATGCCCTCTATGAGTAGACGTTATATAATCATCTTTTCTAAGATTTGCCATAACCCCTGTTGCGATGGCCTCTTCTCCAATATATAAGTGGATAAAACCTGGTAGTTTCCCTTCGAGAAATAACTCCTCAGCCTTTGAGTCGAATGCCCTGCTCCTTACCATAGTACGATAAAGGCCTTGCAAAAATTCTTTTGAGTAGTCCATTTTACCACCTTCTTATTATAAAATAAAGGAAAGGACATTAAAGCCCCTTCCTTTAATTGATCGTTATTCTTTTCCCATATCCTTTAGGGCTTTTTCATACAGATCTCTTCCAACCTTAGGAATCCATTTTTGAAGGACAGGTTTTGTTGCTTCTATGAATGTTTGCCTTTCCTCATCGGTTAAGAAAGTTACTTTCATCCCTTTACTCTTTAAGAATCCGACAGGATCGGGATGTTGCATCGTGTATTCAAACTCGTGCTTTAAGATATACAGGGAAGAACCAGGGGTATTCTCATCCCCATCAAGACCTGCTCTGCAAAGTGCTTTTTCAAATCTTGCTGATTCTTCTGCCGCTTCCCTTATGGCTTTTTGGATATCTGGTGGAAAGGCATTCCATTCTCTCTTGCTCCAGTATACGA
This sequence comes from Thermotoga sp., assembly GCA_003641555.1. Lineage (GTDB taxonomy): Bacteria > Thermotogota > Thermotogae > B3-G13 > B3-G13 > B3-G13. Next base: position 1,003 of record QNAT01000115.1, on the reverse strand, counting down.
TAACCGGATCAACGAGATAGTTCCAGAATGTAACGTATTTATGATATTGATAGATCTTAACGGGGAGTAAAACGCCGACAGGATTTTCCTGACCATCCACTGTACCCTGTTGGAATGCTGTCACTGCATCTCCCCAGTTCATATTTACAGGATCTGCCCCAAGTTTTCTGAATATATCGATGAATATAGGGGTAGGACAGACTCTGAGTCTCAATCCTTTCATATCCTTTGGAGACTTTATCTCTCTAACACTGTTCGTTACCTGTCTGAATCCATTTTCTGCCCAGGCGAGACCTATTACTCCCTTTTTCTCCATCGCTTTGAATATTGCCTTGCCTGTTTCACCATACTCCATCTTATCAAGATTTTTGAAGTTATTGATGAAAAATGGTAGAGAAAAGATGTTCATCTGGGGTATAACAGGAGCTGAATTGATCGTGGATTCATACGCACAATCGATTACTCCCATGGAGACCATCTGCAGTGAGGTCATCTGTGCCCCTTTTAACAATGAACTCCCGTAATATGGTTTGATGTTGATCAAACCATTTGTTTTCTCTTTTACGAGGTCGCAAAATTTCTTGGCACCCATGCCCCAATAGAATGTTGGTCCCACATTCAAGGTCATCCTGTACTCGGATTTGTATGCCCACATCATCGTAGACATTCCCAAAATGAGAGATACCAACAAAACCACAATACCGATTTTCTTAAACATTGCACTTTCACCTCCGATAGATTTAGATAACTCGAATTTTGTAAAATGTTCTCATGTTATTCCCTTAATATCACCCCCTCAAGCAAAGATGCCTGGAGAAAACCATTTGCCCCATAATATTTTTGCATGAAATACCTCCTCATCTGGTAAGTAGCAAACTTCGTGCCATAATAAGGATCGACGGAAGAATCGATATTTGTGAGGTTAAAAGTTATCTAAGTACATCAAAAGTGTTAAGAATTTTAACAGGAAGTGTAAAAAAGTGTAAATTATTGAAACTATTTA
>QNAT01000114.1 GCA_003641555.1 Thermotoga sp. | reverse complement strand
TTTTTTATATCTCTCTTCACTCGTTGTTCTGGAAACCTTTCTAATTTCATCTACGAACCATCGCGTGATCTCGGATGGCATGGTAATAGTTTTCCCAACAACCACTGCAAAAGCTCCATATTTGATCGCACGTACGGCTTCTTCGGGTTTCCTTATATGCCCCTCAGCAATTACGGGTACTTTCAAGAAACGCGTCATTTTACCAAGTGTTGAGTAATCAAAAGATATCTTGTTAGCAGTGTATTCAGTGTATCCTATCAGGGTTGTCGCAACCATATCGAAACCAATATCTTGAGCAAAGAGTGCTTCATCAAATGTAGAAACATCTGCTAACAGCAAATTAGGATAGTTTTTCCTTAAGTTGCTTACCATAGATATAAGTTCATCTTTCCTATTATCTCGAAAAGTGCATTCTATTCCAATAATCTCTGCTCCCGCCTCTATCACAGCGACTGCATCTTCGTACGTAGGGGTTATGTAGATCTTCCTCCCGGGAATTCTTCTCTTGTAGATACCAATCATTGGTAGAACAATCTTAGATTTAATCGCCTTTATGTTTTCTGGGAGATCAGCTCTTATTCCTGCAGCCCCCCCTAAAGATGCGGCGACTGCCATTAGTGCAAGAAGATCCGGCCTATTGAAGGGTTGACCTTCCCTCGCTTGACAAGAAACGATAAGACCTCCTTCGATCTGTTTTAAAATAGTGTTTTTGAAATTCATCTACATCTCTTCCTTTAAACATTTTGTTCCCAACCACAAAGTACCATCTAAAGTAGTAGCAGTTCCTTTCTCTATGCAAATGTTTTCATCATTAATGATATGTTTCCTGATAGCTTGTTTAGTTACAGTACGATAAAACTGGGAGTTTGAATATATAGCTCCTGTAAGTTTGATGTCTATCTTACAAAATGTTAAATTCCTTATGATAGGCATAACAAGACAAGCCATAAATCTCGCTCCTCGTTCGAGTATTGTACGAGCTATTCTATCGTTGCCATTTGCTGCTGATAATACATTACAAGCAAACTTTGCCACATTTTTTCTTTCGAATCTTTTGCTGTAAATTAATGGTTTTACATCTTCGATTCTCTCTATTCCAAGGAATTCAAAAAGATCATTCTTTAGACTTGTATATTCGATTATTCCCTCGTATGCCTTGAGTGCGGCCTTTATACCTTCAAGGCCAATCCAATATCCTCCACCTTCATCTCCCAGAAGGTATCCCCATCCTCCTACTTTCATAATACATCCTTTCGAATCGATTGCAAATGCAAAAGTACCCGTGCCAGAATGGAGGATGATTCCTTCTTTACCTCTAAAATTCCCCAAATGAGTCATATACATGTCACTTTTAAGAATTATCTTCGAATTTCCGAAAACGCTTTTAAGAATGTCAAAAGCAATTGGGTATTCTGGACTATTCTCCCTAATACCCGTTGAACCGACACTAATTATTTGAAATCTCCTGGGACCAATCGCTCTTTCAGTTTTAGTTCTAATAACTTTTAGGTTCTGGTAAAAACGTTCTTTTCCACCGGGAAGAAAAAGATTTATGATCCCTGCTCCTGTTTCTCCCTTATAGATCTGCTTTCCTTGAGTGAATATTTCCCAACGTACATTAGTCTGACCCATATCGATAGCACATAAATCAAAAGTTTTCATTTTATTGCTCCCGCTGTTATTCCTCTTATAAATTGATTGCTGAGAAGGATATATACAGTAATTATAGGTATAATTGCAATGGATAGAGCTGCGAATAAAAGACCCCAGTTAGTTTGATATTGCCCAAAAAACACAGTCATGCCAAGGGGTAACGTCTTCAATTTATCGTTTTGTATAAAAACCAAGGGAAAGAAAAAATCATTCCAGATAGGCACACCATTATAAATTGCAACTATTGCTAGGCCTTGCTTTGAAAGGGGTAATATTATCCTCCTATATATCCCGAATTCACTGCAACCATCTATTCTAGCTGCATTTTCTAAGTCCCTAGGTAAACTACGCATGAAGCCCGTTAGTATGAACACAGTTGATGGAAGACTCATAGCAGTATATACAGATATTAGGGCCCAGTAGGTATTCAAAAGCCTCAGAGTCTTCATCATCAAAAAGAGAGAAATTATTGCGGATTTCAACGGGAGCATAATTCCGCTGAGAAAAATTAGATATATTAGGGTGTTGAGTTTATAAGAATATCTGGCAATGGCATAAGCCGCCAAAGACCCCAGAAACAGAGTTAAAAATAACGAAGAGCCAGTAACTATCACACTGTTTAAGAAGTATATACCAAAATTTCCTTTTATCCATACCTGGACATAATTCTTAAAACTTATACTTTGGGGCAAGGAATATGGGAACATGAAAATTTCCCTGGTAGACTTTAAAGAAGAAATAAACATATTTATAAGGGGCAGGATTATCATTATTGAATAAGTTATGAGTATCAATTCAAAGAACATATACAACAATTTCTTTTCAAAAGAAACTCCTTTAAATTTCATATTGAAAATCATAATTCTACCTCTTTTCTCCGAAGAAGTAAAGCGGATGTAGCAGACGCAGTAAAAGTAAGGACATAAATAACAACACCAATTGCTGATCCTATACCAATTTCAGGTAAACCTGTATCAACCGATCCAAAAGCGGTTCTATAAAAGAGTGTTCCAAGAGTATCAGTAGAATAGAATGGACCACCATCTAAACCTTCCATAACGTAAATCTGCTCAAAAACATTTAAACTCCCTATGAAGGTTAAAACAGTAATTATAGTAACCGAAGGTATTATAAGAGGAAATATGATCTTCCAAAATAAACTCCATTCATTCGACCCATCGAGATATGCTGCTTCGATATACTCTTCTGGTATATTATTTATACCAGCATAAAAAATAAGGGTTGGAAAACCAAGCCATCTCCATATATTAACCGCAATTATTGTTGGAGTTGCTAATCTTGCATCTCCTAACCAGGTATGAGCAAGCCCACTTAAACCGATCTGCTTTAACGTTTTGTTAACGATCCCCCATATAGGATTAAGATATAATGCCCAAAGAAAACCAACTGCAACTAGTGAAAAGGTAACCGGTATGAAGAATATTCTCTTGTAAATTTCTGAACCTTTTATCCTCCTACTTAGAAGATAACCGAAAAAAAGGCCAATAGAATTCTGAAACAACATTGTTGCGATAAACCAGATAATGTTATGCTTAATTGCATTGAAAAACCTATCTTTATATGGGTACTGGCTGAAGATACTTGCGAAGTTTCTCAAGCCTATGAAATCTCTACGTTTGATCCCATCCCAATTATATAAACTATTGTAAAATGATAAAAACAAAGGAGCAATTATAAAAATCCCAACCATTATAAGAGCAGGTAAGACGAATATAGCTATCCACAATCCTTGTTTTGCCCGTCTACTCCTCACTCGAAAACCGACCTCCTCCTAATAAACAGAGTATATTAAATTCCACATCAATAGTTAGATCCCATAGGAAGGGGACTCCTCACGTTCGAGAAATCGTATCTTAAAGGAGTCCCCCTTCATCAGAAAAAACAATTTACCCAGAACTTACTTTTGGAATGGTTTATACCAGGTTTCTACACCCTTTTGTACCCTTTTCACTACCTCATAGCTATCGATTTTATCAGCCATCATACCTTGAAGAGCAGATTGGAGAAGAGAAGAACCAGTTGGTTGATGCCATCTGAAACCGACTAACATGATATATGGGGTAGAATGCTTATTAAGTTCCAGAACTTTCTTTAAAATCTTATCCTTCGGATGAATTCCAGGAACTGCTGAGATCTGAAGGAGGTGATCTGTAAAATACTGGCCAAATTCTGTGGTAGCAGTAAACCTGAGAAATTTTACAGCTTCCTTTATATGTTTAGAACCCGAAAATATACCGTAGGAACCATCATTAAAGGATGAAACATATCTGATATCTCCTTTATGGGCTACAGGTCCTGCAAAGATATCGAAATCGAGATTCGGATTAAGCGATTTGAAGTAACCCGCTTCCCAAATTCCACCAATAAAATGCGCCGCTATTTCGTTCACAAAAAGCATTTGCATATCTGTGTAACCAACTCCCATGAAATTATCGGGCATATAGGGCCTAAGTTCAAGTAATTTCTCAAGAGACTTCCTGTAGCGTTCATCTTCAAAATTCGTTTTACCTGCAACAACCGCATTAAAAAATCCATTGGCACCATAGAAGTTAGGGCATATAACACCATGAAGTACTTCCAAAGTCCAGCCATCTTTACCCCCATTAGCTAATGGTATGTAACCAGCCTTTTTCACTGCTGCAAGATTCGCGAGAAATTCATCCCAGGTTTCTGGTTCTTTAAGCCCCAATTTCTTGTAAATCCTTTTGTTATAATAAATCACCAGGGTTTGCATTGCAAAGGGTACACCATAAAGCTTCCCATCTTTCTTGCTTCTAACACCGGAGATAGCAACATCACTGAAGTTAGCAAGAGCTGGTACTTTATCATCCAATGGAACCAAGTATCCCGGAGCTGCATATTGTTCGAGGCCACCATATGCTCTAAGATGTATTATATCAGGCGCAGTTCCACCCTTGATTGCTGACGAAAGAATAGTATTATATTCAGTTTGTTTAAATGCTGTAAACCTGATATGAATGTCGGGATTTTTCTTTTCAAACATCTTGATAAGAGCATTGTAAACATCTACATCCTCTGTTCTCCAACTCCAGAATTCAAGAGTAACCTTCGCAGTAAGAAACATAGAGAAGGCAAAAACAAACACAAATAACATTATCAAAACCAACCTTTTCATAGCACACCTCCTATACAAGCTGAAAAGTCCTTTAAGAACCAAAACTCATCTTACACCCGAATTAACATACACAAAAAAGCATTTCTCTATCCACTTTCTACTCCCTTTGAAGTTCACGACAATCATCCATCTAAACTCATTACTTTTCAATAAGACTTTCTTTAATAGATTCCCTTACTCTTCCATCGTGTAATCTCAGTAGTTCTTTTGCTTCTTTTGAAGTTTGGTTTGTTAGTGCCATCACTATTGCAACTTTCGGTTTCATTCCAGATTCTTTCAAAAGGTGGGAAGCTTCTTCTTCGGAT
>QNAT01000113.1 GCA_003641555.1 Thermotoga sp. | reverse complement strand
GGGGCGGGTTATGTAGCAGCCGTTAAATACGGAGCCAAAGAGATAATAGATCCCAGACCATTTGCAATTGGTTCTATAAAGAAGACGTATGAAAAATATTCACATCTCAGTCTTATATTACCTGCGATGGGGTATGGGGACAAGCAGATAAAAGAATTGGAAGTGACGATAAACTCTTCTGATGCGGAATTGGTAGTCATAGGGACACCGATAGATCTGTCTCGGGTAGCAAAACTTGACAAACCCTCTGTCAGAGTAACTTATGAATTGGAGGAGATCGGAAAACCTGATCTCGAGGATGTCTTGAATAAATTTCTTGCAAGATAAGGGGTGATATAAATGTTCCCCTTATATTTTAAGAATCAGTTCAAGGAGGTGGTAACATAGCGGAGACAATAGGTATATCGAAAAATGAGTAATATTCAAATCTTGAAAAAGGAGGTAGTATTATGAAGAGGATTTTCATTTCGGTTTTGCTCGTGAGTTTGTTGACTTTTGGCATCGTTTATGCTTCTACACCAGGGAAGTTGATTATCTGGTCGAGCGAAAAACAAACTGAGGTGTTGCAGAAACTCGGTGCCGAGTTCGAAGCAGAATACGGTGTGCCCGTGGAGGTTAAGCAGATGAACTTTGGAGATATAAAAACGAAGTTCTTGACATCTGCACCATCTGGAGAAGGGCCAGATATCATAGTGGGAGCTCATGATTGGGTTGGTGAATTGGTTACCGATGGTCTACTTGAACCCATAACTTATATGAGCTCTGAAGATAAAGATCAGTTTGAATCCGTTGCTTTGAAGGCGTTCACCTACAACGGTAAATTATATGGTGTTCCTTACGCTGTAGAAGCAGTTGCCCTGATCTACAATAAGGCTCTTGTCCCGACTCCACCGAAGACGATGAAAGAGCTTTTCACTATCGCAAAGAAATTAACGAGTGGTGAGCAGGTAGGTTTTATGTATGACATTGCGAATTTCTACTTTTCTTTCCCGCTTCTTTCGGCTAAAGGTGGATATGTTTTCAAGGATACACCAACCGGTCTGGATGTCCATGATATAGGGCTTGCCAACGAAGGTGCTGTAACAGGTGGAGAGTTATTGGCAGAGATGCGCGAAGAAAACATCATACCCAAGGGAGCGAATTACAACATTATGGACGGACTTTTCAAAGAAGGTCTGCTCGGTATGGAGATAAACGGCCCCTGGGCAAGAAAAGACTATAGAAGTGCAGGTATAAATTATGGAGTAGCCCCTATCCCAACTGTCGAGGGTGGTGTACCGAAGCCATTTGTTGGGGTTCAAGGATTCATGATGAATTCTAAGAGTGAAAACAAGATGATGGCAATAGAATTCTTAGCCAACTTTGCCACAAGCATGAAGTCGGAACTCGAACTTTATTATGGAGATCCGAGGATACCTGTGCGTAAAGATGTGTTGGATGAAGTAAAGGACAAGGACCCTGATTTAGCCGGCTTTGGCGCAAGTGCTGCCAATGGTATCCCGATGCCCAATGTACCTGAGATGGGTGCCGTATGGGGTAATATGGGTGATGCTCTGAACCTGATATTCAATCTCAAAGATACACCAGAACATGCTTTAAAGACCGCTGTAGAAAAGATAAAGAAGGCAATAGAGAAAAAGTAAAGAGTTGAGGGGTGCCTGTTTTAGACAGGCCCCCTTCCCTTATGTTCTGAAACTTGCTTGATGATCTCATAGCAAATTAACAAAGCTGGTTTAATATAGGCACAAAGAAAGGAACTCCTGTTGTGATACATCAGGAATGGGGTGAGTGAACGACAATGAAGCACATAGATGTAATAGTTGGCTCTATGCTTTTTTTATTTGGTTTTTTTCTTCTCACATGGACAACCAGAGGTATACCTCTCCATCTATGGGATAAATTGAATATATATTGGCCGGTAATAATCATCATCTTCGGGATATATTTTCTCCTCTGTTCCATATTAAATCAGAAGGTATCTGCACTCATCGCTGTTTTTCTTGTGTGTTCTTTTGGAGTATTTATATACGTATATAACCCCTTACTCATTCCTACTCCCGCAATAAAGGAATTTAAAGAGTACATTTCCGAAGGATACGAAGATATATCTCATCTGGAAGTAGATCTCGATATGGATGTTGGGAAAGCCAATATATACGGGGGGAGTAAAGATATATATGATGGGCTCATTCTGCACAGTGATGCCCTGAAGGTGGATAAAAAATTTTTTAAATGGGATAACAAGGCGAGATTGATCATTAAAACTACATGGAATAAATCTATAAAAAGAGTAAAGAAAGATAACATCTGGTCTCTACACTTCAACAATACTATTCCCATCTTACTCGATCTGAAGACAAATCTTTCTTCTGTTTCCATAGACCTCACTTCCCTTAAAGTATCTACTGCGAAGATAGATGCCGAAGTTTCTTTGGTAAATTTAACGGTGGGAAAAAGGAATTCGGATGTAGTGATAAATTGCAACGTTTCCAGTATAAACATAGTGGTCCCAAAGGATGTCTCAGCTGTGGTCAGCATCGATAAGACCCTTTCTGATGTGGAAATTAAAGGATTTACTATGACGGGGAATAGTTATACGACACCCAATTTAACTGATAATCCTGTTCAGATCAGAATAAGAGGGAATCTATCGAAGATATCATTAACACATAATAACTATTCAGGCAGTTAAAATCATCACGGGAGCACAAAGGATATGAAGAAAGATAATGTAATCTATTACTTACCTTTTATTACAAGGTGTTTTTTGTGATTCTGTGGTGAATAATCACAATAACATTCTTCACAATCGTAGTTTTATCCTTGCCTTAGCATTCTTCATCGGAATCGCATTAGAAGTCGTATTGAAAATAGGGATCCTTTACCTACTTTTTCTCATAGGAATAGCCTCGATCTTTACCTTGATCTTTCTGAAAAAAGCAATTTTCTTCATACTCATACTATTCCTCACAGCTCTGGTAGGGGCATTTTTTGTAAATATTCATCGAGTAGAACATATCACGGGAAGGGTAAAAGCTGTTGGTACGGTTGTATATACGAGTAGAAGAACCGTAGTGTTGAAAAGTGTGGAGATCTTCAGGAATAGATGGGAATCCACTTATGGCAAATGCAGGATCTACATCGGAAAAAGAATAAAGATAAATGTAAATATAGGTGATTCTGTATATATAGATGGTACAGCTACCTCATCCAATATACCAGGTGATATATGTGCTGTGAATGTTTACGAAACACGGCAGATAGGCAATTTGCCTTCTGACAATCGTATATTTGGAGTATTTTTTCTCAAAATCAATGAATTGAGGGGTCACTTCATATCCGAATTCAAAAGGCTGATCCCTCATTATTCGTTCCTCGCCTCTTCTATCCTGTTAGGTGATAGAATGGAGATTCCTGAAAACGTATATTCAGTTATCAGAAGATCAGGTTTTATACATGTATTTGCGATATCTGGAATGCACGTTATGATATTTGCTGCCATAATTTTTGCTGCCCTTTCATTTCTCGGGATCCCGAGAAATGAAAAATATATCACAATGATAGCGAGTATACTTTTCTTCATCTTCTTAACGGGTTTTTCCATACCTACTATCAGAGCAGGTTTTATGGCAATACTGATGCTCCTGATGCGTCTTTTAGATCGTTCTGTAAAGGCTATAGACGTAATAGGTGCAGTGGCGCTTGCCTTCATGCTGGCCGATCCTTACATTGTATTCGAAGCATCTTTTCAATTAACCTTCATAGGGACAATAGCCCTCGTTCTCCTGACACCTATATTCTATGATTGGATCTCCAGATCTATACCTCATAAACTCATATCCGAATATTTAGCAGTTATTCTTGCAGTCAACACGGGTATGATCCCGATCATTTCATATCATTTCGGTGTGATATACTTTGGTGCCATTCCTTTGAATGCCACTGTTGTTCCTATGTTGTTGTCCATTTTGCTCGAAATGGGTTTTGTTCTCATATTTCTTCTATTCATCCATATACCCTTTTTATCCATTATATTTGGTTATGCTCTTGATGCGTTTTTAAATGTTTTCTATTACATAACTTACTTTACTGCACATTTACCAAAAGGCATTGTTAACATCCGGATGAATATCTGGGCAGTCATGTGTATCTATATCACTTTGCTTACGTTGGTTTATATCTATCAGGAAGTTAAATGAGTATGCCGAATTTAGGTTGGCATTACGAAATTTTTTATCCTTCGTTAGTCACTCCATCAACTCTTTTTATTATACAGCCTTCGATTGCTTGACATATTACCAGGATATTATGTATACTTATGAATGCCATTAGGGGGAATACAAACCTTACTCTTGAATAAAATTAAAGGAATATGAGGAGGTAATGTTGATGGATAACATGTTGAAGGTTTCGTCGAATTCCAAACCAAACGCTGTCGCAGGTGCCCTGGCGGGCGTTATAAGGGAATCTGGCAAAGCGGAGCTACAGGCTATAGGTGCTGGGGCGATAAATCAGGCCGTAAAGGCCATTGCTATAGCAAGAGGTTATGTCGCTCCAAGTGGAGTAGATTTGATCTGCATCCCAGCGTTTACGGATGTCGAGATCGATGGCGAAGAAAGAACTGCCATCAAATTCATAGTAGAACCAAGATAATCGGAAAAAACGTCAAGAGTAAGGTATAACGCGAGTGCCCGAGATGATGCTCGGGCTTGTTTTTGGTCGTTGAAATATTGTGATAATTAATAGTAATACGTAACTTATCCGGACTTATATCTTGCAGAGGATCTTCTTCCAAATTTTTAAATAAAAAGGGCTTGTAAACTCTGAATACAAGGGCAGTAAGGGGATTTTTGTCATCGATATTTGTCGTCATGGGTATTGCGATATAAATTGGATTGCCCTAAATCCCGGATAGAGATGGAAATATAGTGTAACTTCCCTTTGTTCACCACAAGTCTTACGATGCTGTTCCTTTCACCCATTGGGTGAAAGGAGATATATGGGGAAAATTACTCGTTATAAAAAAAAGAACCTCCTGGTTTCGTGTATAATATACCTAACAAACAAACAGGAGGTTTTTCTCATGAAGATTATACACCTGAAGAGGGTAAAAATGGAAGTCACTCCATTCGGGGGTCTGCTCTTAGTTCATGATTTCATTCGCAACATAGGT
>QNAT01000112.1 GCA_003641555.1 Thermotoga sp. | reverse complement strand
TGGCTACTGATGAGATTGAACATGGCGTAATTCACACTTTTTGGATAACTTCCTCGCAAAAATCTTAACGTTCCATCGAATTCCTTAGCGTTGCACTTACTCTCAGCAAAGAATTTGACCAAATTTTCCCACAGTTTATAATTCATCACGGCATCCAGACAGTCTCCTTTGAACCATGAACTGGATATTCCCATCACTTCACCAACTACATAGGCATCTTTTTTCGCTTTCTTAGCCGTTTTTCTTATATCCTTCACGAAAGTTGGTTCTAAATACTCCGCGGTATCGAGCCGCCAACCATCGATATCTGCCTCTTCGATCCAGTATCTCACTACATTCAACAAGTATTTGCGAGTTTCAGGATTATCCGTATTGAATTCAGGCATATGAGCGATTCCACCCCAACATCTGTAATTAGGTTCAGGCTTTTTCGTAAGGGGAAAGTCTTCCACAACAAACCAGTCTTTATACTTAGAATCCTTTCCATTTCTCAGTACATCCTGAAAGGCAAAGAACTTCTCTCCGCAGTGGTTGAAGACACCATCGAGGATTATTCGCATACCTCGCTTATGAAGTTCTCTAACCAATTTCTTCAGGGTATCTTTATTGCCGAATTGAGGATCTATCTGGAAATAGTCTTCTGTATCATACTTATGATTAGATGGAGCTTTAAAGATGGGATTTAAGTAAAGAGCATTTATACCTAAATCTTCCAGATAATCAAGCTTCTCTATGATCCCTTCGAGATCTCCTCCAAAAAAGTTATCTCGTGTTGGTTTATCCGTCCATTCTGCAACGTTTTTCGGATCGTTAGTTGGATCACCGTTGTAAAAACGATCCAGAAAGATCTGATAGAATATCGCATCTTTAACCCAATCAGGTGGTTGTATCATCCCTTTACTCCACCCCCTGTGAGACCGGATATGATCTGCTTTTGCAGACTGAAGAATAGAAACAAAACGGGTAATGAACCTATTATAGCGGCGGCAGCAAATGTTCCCCAATGTCGTGCGTAATCACTCGTGATGAAAAGATTCAATCCTACTGCGAGAGTATATTTCTTTGTACCCGTTAAGATAATGCTCGCAAGGAGATACTCCGAGTAATCACCTATGAAAGTAAGGATGAAGATCACAGTTAATATAGGGCGAGCCAGGGGGATGATGATCTTCATAAATGTCTGAAAACGAGTAGCACCATCTATTAAAGCTGCCTCTTCGAGCTCATGAGGTATAGTATCGAAATATCCCTTCATCAACCATGTATTAAATCCAAGCGCACCACCAAGATATACCAATATTAGACCCGGATGTGTGTTTAATCCCATGAAGGGAAGATACTTTCCGATCCAGAGAAGTAAAAGGTAAAGAGCCACGAACGCCAACATAACAGGAAACATTTGTATCAAGAGTAGGGTCAATAGTCCAGTTCTTCTACCTCGAAAGTGAAATCGTGAAAAAGCATAGGATGCAAGGGCACAGAGAAAGACGGTTATTAAAGAAGCAGTTACTGAGACTTTTATACTGTTCCACAACCACAAAACAAATGGATAACGTTTATCAGTAAAGAGTACTTTGTAGTGATCTAAGGTAGGATTTTTAGGAATTAATCGTTGGCCATACAACGTACCCCCAGGATTGATAGAAGCAGAAATGATCCAGACAACCGGAAAAAGGGCGAATGCGATCGCCGCAAATATAACCACATATTGAACAGTTCTTTTTAAAATTCGAGATCTATTATGCAATTTTCTTGCCTCCTTTGCAATTGTGGCGTCTCCTCATCCTATAGATTTTCTCCCATTTCTTCTAATCGCTTGGTAAAGCGGAAATTGAAAGCACTTATCGTACCAATTATCAAGAATATGATGATAGAAATCGCTGCGGCATAGCCGTATTGAGATCCTGCTCCTCCAAATGCCAATTTATACGTGTAGGAGATCAATATATCAGTTGCACCAGCAGGAGTTTGAGATCCTGGAATGGGAGGTTGACCTCCCGTCAGTAGGTATATGACCGTGAAATTATTAAAATTAAAGGCAAAACTTCCGATCAAGAGTGGAGCAAGTGTGATCATCAACAATGGGAATGTAATGGAATAGAATCTCTGCCAGCTGCCTGCTCCATCGATACGTGCTGCTTCGTAGAGCTCAGAAGGAATACTTTGAAGAGCTCCCAGAGAGATGAGCATCATATAGGGAAAACCGAGCCACAGATTAACGATGAGCAGTGCAACCTTAGCCCAAAAGGGATCCTGGAACCAGGGTACTTTAACAGAAAAAAGATTCTGTAAAACATCATTGATAACCCCAAAATTAGTGTTCAAGAGGCCGCGCCAGATCAAGATGGAGATGAAACCAGGAACCACATAGGGTAAGATCAACAGGGTACGATAAAGATATCTTAATCTTAATGTAGAATCATTCAGTAGTATTGCCAACGTTAACCCCAGGGTAAATGTTGTGAAAACCGATAATAATGCCCATATAAAGGTCCAGGAAAAGACACGAATAAAAGGTCCCGAGACCTGAGGATTTCGAAGGATATCAATAAAGTTTTTAAAACCAACGTAGTCTCTGAAACCCGGAGAGAGTTGCTCCCCATCTGATGAAGTAAATGTCCCGTTTATCGGCTTATAGACCTTGTTGGTTTTGAGATCGATCAAAGTATTATGTTCTCCGTTATAACTATACTGCGGCTTGTAAACCCGAAATTCGGAGACAGACCTGAATTTGACCAGACCATCGTTGTATTTGAATGCCAGGTTCTGGATCTTGCTAAGATTCTGAATGATCTGGATCATGCTCATCTTTTCATAATCATCGATTCGAATAATTTCCCCATTCTTATATATGAGCGATGGATTATGCAAGTCAACAGACTCGATATGATCACCTACAGATAAATATGCCTCATTCGATACCTTAGAGATAAAGAGGACCTTCAGGTCACCCTTTTTGTTGCGAAAAATCTGGAATAAAAATCGTTCACTTCCTTCAGGTTGATAATACTTGTTCATGAATTGGGAGATCACCTGAGTTTTAGATAGAATATTTCCTGTTCCATAATTCATAAAGGCAATATTTATATTGTATATAATTGGGTAAACAACCATTAGACCAAATAATACCAGACCTGGCAGCAAATATCGCAAAGGATAAGCTTTTTTCGAAAGCAGGGCAACGTTCAATCCTATCAGTCCAAATATCAAAACTGCCAGGACTCCCCAGCCACCTGCTTGCAAGAGCCCTATAGCAGCCCATATCCCCAGGGCATCTAATACACCTAAAATTATGATCTTCAACCAGTTTTTTATCATAACTTAAGTCAGAGAGGCCCCTGGATTTTCTCCAGGGACATCTCTTCAATCTCACAACTCCTTTAATGGCATTTAATGGTCTTCTTGATCGATATCACCGCATCACTGAGTGCCTTTTCAGGTGCTTCTTTTTGCGTGCAGAATAGAGAAATGGCATTCGCCCATGCTGTCCAAACTGCAGACATCTGAGGAATAGATGGCATAGGGATACCAACAGCAATATTCTCTGCGAATCCTTTGACGATCGGATCCTGTGCAACAGCTGTAAGTGCAGGTTTAAACGCTGGTGCACGAGGATCTGCCTTATACAATGCAAGCATCGTATCTTTGGTAGCTACGTAGTCTTTCAAGAAGAACGCTGCCAAAGCCTTATTTTTACTGAAATTACTCATCATAAAACCCTGGACCCCAACGAAAGGTCTGGGTGTATTGCCATCTACTGTGGGTATCTTTGCTACTCCTACGTTAATGCCACTCTTCACAGCTCCTCCAACCGCCCAGGGCCCTGTGAGGATCATGCCTATCTTGCCTGCATTGAATAAACTCGTCATGGTTTGATAGTCAATTCCTTCCGGTACCAAACCTTTTTTGATCAAACTGAGCAGCAGATATGCCCCTTTGACAGCTCCTTTGGTATCTAAACCTATGTCGCATGGATTGAGTGTACCATCGGGATTCTTACCAAATATATAACCCCCATATGCGGTGAAGAATGGAAAACTGTGGTATGGATCTGGTTGTGAAGCCTGTGTTATAAACCCATACTCCTTCTTTTCAGGATGGGTGAGTTTTTTGGCAATCGCTTCGAGTTCTTTGAAGGTTTTCGGTGGAGTAGGCACTAAATCTTTGTTGTAGATGAGACCGATAGCTTCTGTGGCAAAAGGGAGTCCATAGATCTTACCCCCATAGGTAAAGGCATCCACTGCAGTTTTGACAAATTTGCCCTTCATTTCTTGCATGAATTCCAGTGGTTCGAGAAGACCGCTGACAACGAGTTGACCTAACCAGTCATGAGCACCGATGATCAAATCCGGTCCTTTGCCAGCGGGTCCAGCGACTCCCAATTTGTCTCTTATATCCCCAAATGACATCTCTTGAACTGTAACCGGGACACCGTACAGCTTTGTGAATTGCTTTCCCAGATTCTCAATGGTAGGCTTTCGGACTTCATCTGTCCAGATCAAAAGCTTTCCTGCTTCCGAAGCCAGAATAACTGTACCTAACAAAACTGTGAAACACACTAAAATCACCAAAAGTTTTTTCATTCCAACACGCCTCCTCAAGTAGTTTTTGCATACTAAATTAATAATGTTATCGATGTTTTTTACATTCTGGCTCACCCCCCGTAGAAGTTCTTACAACTAACTTTGGTTCAAAGCATGCTTCGTAACGTGGTGAACTATCTCCTGATATTCTTTTAAGCAGGATCCTGGTTGCCTTTTTACCCATCTCCATGATCGGCTGCCTTATCGTCGTAAGTCCGATCTTCTTCGACCACTTCAGGTCATCGAAACCGATTACCCTTACATCAGTCCCGAGTGTGAATCCAAATTCCTTTACGGCTTCTACAACCCCTATTGCAAGCGTATCACAGATAGCAAATATGTTTATGGGAGAGTGGGCTTCCTGTAGAATCTTCCTGCCAGCGATGAGACCATCTATGAAACTTTCTCCAACTTCAAAGACATGCGAATTGGGAAGTGATATGTTGGATTCTTTTAGAGCTTTTTCAAAACCCCGACGGCGTTTTCCAAACACACCACTGGCGAATTCTGCCTTGAGATCCTCTCTTATGCTAATGAGGAATACTTCTCCCTGTTTTTCGAGCAAGTGCTTTCCAGCGAGATAACCACCGTTTACGTTATCAACATAAATAGAATCGTAC
>QNAT01000111.1 GCA_003641555.1 Thermotoga sp. | reverse complement strand
ATCGTGCATATTCAGATATGCTTCTCCGAGATAATATTTCAGCCATTCAATTTTTGGTGATTCTGGATACTCTTTAATAGCCTTTTTAGTATAATCTTCGAGTTCGTTGAACTTCCTGGCAGTCTTGAGCATCTCTGCTTTTTTCACCAGCACATCGTAGAAGTAAACCTTGTTTTTATCTATAGATAAAATCTCGTTATAATATTTAAAAGCAGTGTTAATATCTCCTTGAACCCGAGATATTTCTGAGAGGTAATAATAGGTATCCAGGACGGTTTCACTGTTGGGATATCGATTTAAAACTATCGAAAAATATTTTTTCGCATCATTGAATTTGTGTTGTGCATAATAAGATATGGCAATACTGTAATAAGCATTGTCTATCACTTCTCTTACTCCCAGATCTACAACGTTCATAAATTTTTCTATTGCTTTATCATAATTTTTGTTTGCAAAGTAAATCTCCCCGTACAAATAGTATGCCTTTGCCTTCAATTCATTTGTGCATTCAGAAGATAAGATCTGATCGAGTAGTGATGTACTATCTTTGTACTTTTTCATAGAATAATAGGCGAGTGCTAACCAATAGTTACCTTTAAGGGCATACTCCTTTTCAGATGTCTTAGAGACCGTTAGAAGGGTATTAATAGCATCATTATACCTCCCTAACTTTATTTCCATTCTGCCTTTTTCGATGAGGGCTTGATATTTTAAAGAAGAACCTGCTAATCCCGAGCTCAACTTAATGTAGACTTCTCGTGCCTTTGTATACATTCCCTGGCTCACGTATACGTATGCGAGTTGAAAACCCGCATCTGCCCATATAGAGGACTTCAAATTAAAGGCTTTAGAAAAAGCAAGGGTAGAATCGAGGTAGTATTTCTCTCCCATATCATAGTAATTCCAGCCCAATTCATAATAGACTTTGGCTTTGTATTCATCACTTAAATTCAATGATAGGATCTTTTTGTAGGTCGAGATCGCTTCAACATATCGTTTTTCTTTAGAAAGGATACTTCCCATAAAAAACAGTGCATCTTTTTCATCCTCTGAACCTCTTAAAAGACCCGTAGCTTTTTTCAAGAAGGATTCTGCAGCAGATGGGTCTTTTTTGTATAGGAGGAGTGCTGCTTGATAGTACGATTTTCCACTGATAACAGGAGCAGAGGATGCCGTTGCTGCTTTTTCAAAATATTCTAAAGCCTTTTCTTTATACCCCTTTTTCATCATACAGTAGGCATAATTGTACAAAGACTGTGCGAGAATTTCTCCTTTACCAATATCAGCAGCTTTCTTAAAACTCTCAGCAGCACTATCATAATCTACAGCATCCATGTACATCATTCCTATCATAAAAAGGGCATTGGATTGATAATCCGAACTCACTTTGGAAAGTTTCTCAAAATTGGCACGCGCCGCATCTATATTCTTAGCCTTGTATTGTGTCCAGGCCAAAGAATATAGAACATAGGGATATCTTTCATCTTTTACGGGTTCCAACTTTGACAACGCCCTATTATATGCCGATTTTGCATCTTCATAAGCACCCAGATAGTATTGAACATCTCCCAACAATATCAACGCATCTGGATAAAGATCTGAATTCGGATATTTGGAAATAAAAGAAAGTAGATCCCCTCGTGCACTTTTAACTAAATCTTCATCTCCAAGGGCTCTTCCTTGTTGGAAGTAGCCTTGTGCCCTGTTGTAGATGGTATATTCTTCCTGAGAGGTGGCAAACGATAAAATGCCGCACAGTAAGAGTGAAAACAATATCACATACACACCAAAACGTTTCATTGTTATTACCTCCTTCAAATTGTAATATTTTCGTAACAAATACTTATCATAATAGGTGTTGAATTTTAACACGCCATGATCTACACTTTAATTGTAAAAGAAGAAACACCCCCCTATCCCCCTTTTACATAGAAAGACCATTCGGAAGGCTTCGAAAAGAAGCCTTCTTTTTTATGTACATTCGGAGAACATTTATCTCTTTTTCTGATAGAAATCTATGTGCACCGGGATGTTCTATACCTTTTAGCGTGAGTGGTCCGATAGATTGTCGTTTTAGGGTCTTTACCGTATGTCCTACCGCTTTAAACATTCTTTTTACCTGCCTTTTCTTTCCCTCGGTTATCTTTACCTCGACTCTTGAGCTATTTTCACTGGTTTTTATTATCCTTACACTTGCCTTAGCAGTTTTATAGCCACCTTTTAGTTCTACCCCTTCTTTTAATCTTTTTATTTCTGACTCCGATAACTGCCCTTCTATTTCTGCTTCGTATACCTTGTCGATCCCATAGGATGGATGTGTTAGAGTGTGAGCCAACTCCCCATCGTTTGTCAGAAGGATCAATCCTTCCGTATCGTAGTCCAATCTTCCAACAGGAAATATTCTTTCTTTAATTTTGATGAACTCCATCACGGTCTTCCTACCTCTCTCATCCTTAACACTTGTTATCACGTATCTCGGCTTGTTAAGAAGGATATATACTTTTCTCTGGTTCACTTTCAATTCCTTACCATTCAATTCCACGATATTCTTTTGAGGGTCCACTTTATACCCCATTTCCTGGATTATTTCACCGTTAACCTTAATCATACCTTCTCTTATCATTTTCTCTGACTTTCTACGAGATGCTACACCGCATTCCTGTAGGAACTTCTGTAGTCTGATCAAATTTGAGCTGCCCATTTCTTTATCTCTTCCATATTGGCAAGACCGAATTGCTCTAAGAATTCATCTGTGGTCTCATACCTGTATGCTCTTTTTTTCCTCTCTTTACTTCTTCGAATGAGATTCAAAGAAAGTAATTTGAACAACACATAATCTGCATAACTGCCCTTGATCTTTTCTATTTCCCTTTTAGTAACAGGCTGCTTATATGCTATTATAGCCAGAGTTTCTAAAAGCGTAGGAGATAAACGTTCTGGGATCTTCTTCTCTCTTCTGGACATCGAAGATATATATTTTGCACAATTCTCTTTTGTCGTAAATCTGTATCCTCTCGCAATTTCTCTCAATTCCACACCATGATCGGCAGAAGAATACTCCTTTGAAACAGTCTTTAAAGCCTTTTTAACCCTATCTGAACTCCAACTGGTTATCCTCATGATATCTCTTATTTTCAAAGGATGTTTAGCACTAAATAGGAGAGCCTCCATTACAGCCTTGTCTTCCACCTCAATCGTTTCCTTTCAAGACAATGTTACCGATTTCCCCATTTCTGGATGTGATCTCTATCTTTCCTTCTTTATACAATTCTAGCATTGCAAGAAAAACCACCACTAACTCGAGTTTAGACGTACACCTGGAGAATAGGGTATCGACACCTATTTCTCCCATTTCTTCACATATCTTACCTATCTCATCAATCTTCCTGGATACACTGTATTTTTCCCCTTTTATTCCGTAAACTTTTTCGGAGAGGGCAAGTTTATCCCAAACTGCCTGGAATATCTCTTTTATACCCTCCATATCATCTTCATCTATTTTCTTCATACCCACTGTTCCATTGCTCGTCGATATCCTCATCGCACGCGCGAATTCAACGTTATCGAAGTATCCCTTCGATTCTAAAAGTTTACCGTAGATCAATTTAACTCGTTTGAATTCCTCCTCTTTTACTTTACCATCTTCCATTCCTGAATCCGAAATCTTATTTTCCTTCTTTTTCGATAATAAATACCTGGATTTCATATCTAACAGTGTAGCAATATCCATAAGAAATGCACCAGCATCATCAACATCTATATTTTCCTCTTCATTCAGATGCTGTGAATAATCTTCTATTATCGGTGATATATTTGTCTCCTCAATGTCCATACGCTGCTTCTTCACCTGAGCGATCAGAGAACTCAAAGTGCCTTCAAATCCTGGAACAGCAAATCTCATCTCTCTTTTCTCGCTTGCCATTTTATTCGTTCACCTCAATCCTATCCTCACCGCCTCATTCACACTTTCCATAGTCTTCCTCGCTGTTTCTCTGGCCTTTTGAGAACCAGTTTTCAAGACATCTAATATATAGTTCTGATCTTGTTCTAATTTTGCCCTCTTTTCCCAGATCGGTTCCATTTTCTCTTTGATCTTCTGGAGCAATATTTTTTTGCAGTCCACACATCCTATCTTCGCTTTTCTGCAGCCATTTGCAATCATATTTCTGGATTCTTCGTCATCGTTGAAGAGAAGATGATATAACCAGATGGGACACTTATCGGGATCTCCAGGGTCCGTTCTCCTCTTACGGTTAGTATCTGTGACCATGGGCATGATCTTTTTCCTTACCTCATCGAACGTATCTGACAGAAATATCGCATTCCCATAACTCTTGGACATCTTCCTACCATCTATACCAGGGACCTTAGCAATGGGAGCAAATAACGCCCTGGGGACAGCTAAGACATTTCCATAAAGTGCATTGAACTTCCGTGCTATTTCTCGCGTAAATTCAATATGATATTCCTGATCTTTTCCAACTGGTACTGCATCGGCTTTGTACATCAATATATCCGCTGCCATCAAAACTGGATAGCCGAGGAAACCAAATGTGGAAAGGTCCTTATCCTTGATCTCCGCTCTCACTTCCTTGTACGTAGGAACACGCTCTAATCTACCAACCGTTGCCAGCATCCCAAGCAGTAGAAAAAGTTCTGCATGTTCTTTAACCTGGGATTGAAGGAAGATCACGCTCTTTTCAGGATCTAAGCCACAGGAGAGATAATCTATCGTAATTTCCCGTGTATAATACCTTATGAGACTCGTATCTGCATAATCACTGGTCAGCGCATGCCAATCTACCACGCAGAAGTAACACTCATTATCTTCCTGCAGTTTTACCCAGTTCTTTAAAACGCTGAAGTAATTTCCAAGATGTAGTTTTGCAGTTGGCCTCATTCCACTTAATATCCTCAAATTCAAAACCCCTTTCCTGTATAAAATATCTTCTCCTTTGATATAGGATTATAACATGATTATACAGCGAAAAGGTATGGGGCTCCGGGATGTTTGGGATTTGGAATGCCCTCGGTATGTGGACATCCTGTTTCTGTCCCTGTGGCTCACCTGTTATGTTCATTTCTTTTGTCTTGATACAAGTCAAACGAACCAGAGAAAAGATCAAGGCTAGTACGAAATTTGCTAAAATTCTTCGTAAAAATGCTAAAAATAATAGACTCGCTTCGCTCAGACAGTATCATTTTCTTAACGCATTT
>QNAT01000110.1 GCA_003641555.1 Thermotoga sp. | reverse complement strand
TTAAATTATGGTATGAAATTCCCAGATCATGGGCAACTTCTTCTACGGTCTTCCCTGATGTTAGGCTGTACTCGACTGCCTCTTTCTTGAATTCTTGTGTATAGGGATTATCCTGGAGATTGCAGAAAGCAGGTATAACAGATCATCCACCATACTCTCCGGGCAGATCCCCCATAGGCATTGGCATGACCTATTCCCTGATCCTGCCACAGCAGATGCCATAATGGATAGGATAATCCACAATGCCTATATCCTGCCTCTGGACTCAAAGAAATCTATAGGCATCGATTTTTAATCTAATCTGAGCTTTTTCTTTAAAAAAATTTTAAGGCTAAATTACCTTCATATAGAAAATTAAGCAAGTAAACATGAATTTAAGCTATTTAAGAAAGAGGACACACGGTTGATAGAAAAAATTGTGCCCTCTTTTAATTAATTCTTACTTATTTAAATAAATAATTTATCCCCACTCTTATTATCCAATCCAGGGTGAATGTCAAATCTAACTACACCAATTGGAATCTTGCGTTCTACAGCTTCGGAAACTTTTGCTACTCCAGCATTTCCAAAACCTCCACAGAGTTCAATTGCAGCTATTTCTTGATTTACAAGTTCTTTTGCTACTTTACAAGCTTCATCATAGCTTTTCACTCCAACAACATGTAGTTCCACTTCCGGTGTAGATATGATAGTCTTATGTTTTTTTGGGTCTGCCTCAGGAGCAATAAACATGAAAGCAGCCTTTAATTTTTCCATAATATACTTTCCTCCTCTTAAGCTTTTCTTTTATACCTTGCCTTCCCAAGACCAAGTGGGTGGAAATCCAGTTTTCTTTGAGGGAAAAGCTAGGGGTACTGCAAAGCTCCAGTTCACTCCTACATATGTTAATACATATGCGTTTATTTATTTTATTCACTTCATTTTTTATTTTTAATTAAAAAAAATATTTAACAACGATAGAGTGAGAGAGATTAAAGAATCTCTCTCACTTTTTTCTATCTTCTCGACCGACGGAATCAAAGAATTTCTCTCACGGCCTTTTCTATCTTCTCGACCGACGGAATCCACTCTTTTTCTAACGCAGGGCTAAAAGGAATTGGTGTAGCAGGAGGAGTAACTAATTTAACGGGAGATTTCAATTCCTTGAAGCATTTACTTGCCGCAATTGCCGCTATGTCAGTTGCAAAACTAGCTCTTGGGTAATCTTCATCTACAACGACTAACCTTCCAGTTTTTTTAATAGAATTTACAATTGTATTTTCATCAAGAGGAACTATACTCCTTGGATCAATTACCTCGATACTTATACCCTCTTTATATAACTTAGTTGCTACTTCAAGTGATTTATAAACCATTGCTGCAGTTGCAACGATAGTAATATCTTTTCCTTCTCGCTTTACATCAGCTACTCCAAGTGGTATTCGCTGTGGCTCTTCTGGAACTGGACCTTTAACAGCATATAATCCTTTATGCTCTATGAACACTACAGGATCATCATCCTCAATCGAAGAAATAAGCAACCCCTTAGCATCAGATGGTGTAGATGGTACTACAACTTTTAATCCTGGGAGATGAGAAAACATGGAATGCAATAATTGAGAATGCTGTGCTGCTGCTCCCATCCCAGCTCCGCCTGCAGCTCTAATAACCATTGAAATTTTTGCCTTCCCACCAAACATATACCTCATTTTGGCTGCTTGGTTATATATTTGGTCCATGCAAACACCAAAGAAATCTATAAACATCAGTTCAAACACAGGGCGAAGGAGCCCAGTTGCTGCCGCTCCAATAGCTACTCCAATCTGCCCACTTTCCGCAATTGGTGCATCATAAATTCTCTCTGGTCCATACTTATCGAGAAGTCCTGCGGTTACTCCAAAAGTGCCTCCAAATGTTCCTATGTCCTCTCCTATCATTATAACCTTTTTATCTTTTGAAAGTTTATAATCTAACGCCTCATTTATAGCCTGAGCATAAGATATTTTTCTTACCATTCCCATACTAACACCCCCTTAGTTGAAGTAGAAAATACATCTTTAAGTATATCTTCTTTTTTTGGCCATGGACTGCTCTCAGCAAATTTAACTGCCTCTTCAATCTCTTCTTCTTTCTTCTTTTGAATTAAAGCGGAATCATCTTCTGAGAGTATGTTTTTCTCCAGAAGGAGTTTTTTAAATATAATAATTGGATCTTTGTTTTCTTTCCACCATTCTAACTCCTTTTTAGTTCTATAAATTGCTGGATCTCCCTCAAAATGTCCTCTAAATCTGTACGTCTTTGCTTCTATCAAAGAAGGTCCTTCTCCGTTTCTTGCTCTTTCAATTGCTTCTTTTGCAACTTCATAAACAGCCATAACATCTTGTCCATCTACGCTTACCGCTGGAATTCCATATGATTTACCTCTCTCGGCAACACTATTAATAATTTGCTGTTTCGAATAAGGTAAAGAAATCTGGTACCCGTTGTTCTCACATACAAAAACAACTGGAAGCTTCCATATTGCAGCTAAATTAATGCCTTCATGAAAATTCTGTTGGTTAGATGCTCCGTCTCCAAAGAAGGCAACTGCTACATCGTCAAGACCATTTAGTTTAATACCCATAGCTGCACCTACAGCATGAGGAATACCTCCTCCAACTATGCCATTTGCACCTAATTCACCTATACTAAGATCTACTATATGCATTGAACCGCCCTTACCTTTGCAGCATCCTGTCGTTTTACCGAAAAGTTCAGCCATTGATGCCTTGATATCTCCTCCTTTTGCTATGTAATGCCCGTGTCCTCTATGGGTACTTGAGATAAAATCTTCCTTCTTCAGGTTTGCCACAACTCCTGTAGCAACTGCTTCCTCCCCAACATAAAGGTGCACAAAACCAGGAACTTTATTTTCTGCAAAGAGTTCTGCGGCCCTTTCCTCATGTACTCGGATTTTAACCATCGTCTCATACATCCATAAAAGTTTCTCTTCAGAAATTACTGGTTTATTCATTTAATTTCCCTCCTTTATTCATTTAATTTCCCTCCTTTATTCATTTAATTTTTAAAAAATCCTCTTTGCGCAGCAATTCTCAACGTCTTTTGATAATTAATTACTTTAGGCCCATCTCTTGTAATTTTCACATAAACATCACTATTTATATCAAGTTCTCTTTCTCCATCAAGAGCTAATAACGAAGGTATATTTCTAAGTTTTACTTTCTCATCTAAATTCAAAATTCTAAAATTTTTAATGCTTATTTCTTTTAAAACCCCTGGAGCTATCGCTGCTTTTATCATTTCGCCATCACCAATTTCAAGGTAAAAACCGTGGTTTTCATCCATTCTTATCTCTTTTATGTTTCCTGCAATTGAGCTTAAACCTATATTATAAGGGGAGCATTGGGTCACCACGATCTCTTTCAAGAGTTCAGACCTCCAAATAGCTTTTGCACCTATATATGAATGCATTGTCACAGCTATATCAATTAGAGCTATATCTTTTAATTTATCCTCTTGAAATATTTCTAACCTTTTTCTTTTATAAGTTCCTTCTTCTTTGCTTGTAAACCCCATTACTATAGCAGCTACTGCCTCTGCTGCTATAGTTGCTTCCATCATATATGGGAATACATTATTTGTTCCTGTAGAAAGTGGCATTATTGGAACATCTCCACACGCTTTTGCGACTATTCTATTGGTTCCATCTCCACCTATGACTATTATTGCGCTGACCTTATCTTTCATTTGTCTTGTTGCCTCGTATGTGTCCTTCCAGTTTCCAAGAGTTTCAATTGGCAAAAAATCAATATCTATTTTCAGGTTTTTCCCTATTACATTTATTGCTCTCAAAACTATTCCAAATGTGTCTGGCATAACTAATACTTTTCTAATTCCAAAAGCTTGTAGAGTTGTAAGGATTCTCTCGACTATATTTACTTTCTCCATATTATCAAAAACACTCGCATGGGAAACAAGCCTTCTTATGTCCTTTCCGGATTCAGGATTTGCTATAATGCCAACAGTTGTACATACTTTATGCTTTTTCTCATTCATTTTTTGTACCTTCTATTCCAAAATTTTTTTCAGTATTTTCAAAATATTCCCTTATTCTATCCAAAAATTCAGCTGCTAATGCACCATCTACTGCTCTATGGTCAAAGGTTAAAGAAAGTAACATAACTCTAGCCACTTTTATTTCTTCCTCCTCTACTATAGGTTTTTTAATTATCCTATTTAAGCCTAAAATTGCTACTTGAGGTGGGTTTATTATTGGGTTAAAAAAATCAACATTAAACATTCCAAGGTTGGAAATTGTAAACGTTCCTCCGATAAAATCTTTATACTTCAACTGGTTATTTTTAGATCTCTCAATAATATCTTTATAATCGGTGATAAGATGCTGAAAATCCTTTTTATCTACATCTCTAATAACAGGAGTAATTAGACCATTAGAGCTCTCAATTGCTAAATTAATGTTAATATTCTCATACAGGATGATTTTATTTTCTTCTATTGTAGCATTAAGATCAGCAAAATCGCTGAGTGACTTTGCAATAGGCTTTAACATTAAGAGGGTATAGGATACCTTTTTTTGAAACCTCTTTGATAACTTTTCTCGAAATTCAGTAAATGCATCCATTTTTACTTCCATATTCAGTGTTACATGTACTGCTTCTCTATAGCTTTTTGATAACCTTTCAGCAATAATTTTTCTAATTCCAAAGATTTTCTTCTCTTTCTTTATTTTCGGTATATAGTTTCCCTTTATATATGTTTCTAGATCATGTTGAGTAATTTTACCATCTGGTCCTGTTCCTTTAACCTTGTTTACATCTAGCCCGTATTGATCTGCTATTAACTCTACTTTCTCGTCTATCTTCATAAATTATTCCTCCGATTCAATGATTGCAATAGTTTCTCCTATAGGGACCTCGTCTCCTACATTATGCAAAATCTTTTTTAGAATCCCGTCTTTTGGAGCTACTATATCTGTTACAATTTTTTCAGATTCAATGACTGCAATTGCTTCGTCCTTCTTCACAGACTTTCCTTCTTGTTTTTTCCATTCAGTTATTGTTCCTTTTGTCATCGTAAGTCCTAACTTTGGCATAATTATCTTTATTTCGCTCATATCCTATCCTCCTTTTACTACATAGTTTTTACTACATAGTTTTCTTAATAAATTTCTAAATTGAACAATTTTTTACTCAATAAAACTTTATATAATTAGTATATATAATTTGTAATAGTTTAGTTTTTCCAAAATCTTAATATAAACATATCACTTCCCCCCCCC
>QNAT01000109.1 GCA_003641555.1 Thermotoga sp. | reverse complement strand
TCCAGCAGCGTACCACAGAGTATTATAAAAACTCTTTGTGAAGAGATAATCTTTGAAGATCTTTATGTAGTTTCCCAAACCAACCCATTTTGGAGGAAGGGTAACGTGATACTCGGTAAAACTGAAGAATAGTGATGCTATAATTGGGTAAGCGGTGAAAACGGCAAAACCGATGAACCAGGGTAATGCAAATAAAACTCCTACTAAGTTATCTTTCCTTTTCTTTGTGAGCCAGTCTCTCTTCATAGATATTTCTCCTTACTTTTGTTGTATTATATAACAGTCTTGCCCACGATATGTGGGCAAGACTCTCAAAAGTTATTTAGATTTTTCTTCTGCCAGTGCTTTATCAAGAGCTGCCTGAACTTCATTCTGTGCATCTCTGAGTGCTTGTTCTGGGGTTTTCTTACCGTAAAGAGCGTAATTCCAGGCATCGGTGAGTTTATCCCATAGAAGGGCACCTACTGGAATAACTGGCCTACAATGTGCAGTGGGGAGTAGGTCTGCAAATAACTTTTGGTCTGGATCTGCTTCGACGACCTTCTTCGTTCCTTCTATAAGAGCTGAGAAATGTGCAGTATCGATTGCATATTTCACTTCTCCTTTGGTAGCCATGTAATACATAAACTCTGCTGCTTCTTTCGGATGCTTTGCTCCCTTAGGTATAACCAAGCTCCAACCGCCTGCCCAGGTGCTATTGCGTTCACCGTATGGAGGATAAGGTATTGGTGTCATTCCCCATTCAAAACCTTTTGGAGCGAATTGCTTGATCTGACTCAAGAACCAGTTACCATCAATCCTCATGGCTTCCTTTCCAATGAGGAATGGATCTATCGGTGCAGCCCCACCGCCTGCTGCCGCGGTATACGCAGATAAAAATGCATCGATATTCTTTATACCATATTTATCAGCATAAGTTTTCTCCCACTTGAGAGCTGCGAGGATCTTCGGATCGTCTGCAAAAGTGAATTTCTTAAGAGCTGGATCATAGAACTTGCCTCCAAAAGCCCAACCCCATGTGTAATGCCAACCTTGACCTCTCCATGGGATAAAGCCTATTTCAATTATTCTGTTGCCTTTCTTTACTGTAAGTTTCTCAGCATATTCATCAAGCTCAGCTATTGTTCTTGGAGGCTTATTTGGGTCTAACCCCGCTTTCTTAAACAACTTCTTGTTGTAATAGAGAACACGAGCATCTGTGTCCCAGGGCAAAGCATACAATTTTCCATTATAAGTTGCTTCTTTTATAGCGAATGGGAAGAATTTTGATTTCAATGCTTTGATGTCTACCCCCAATTGAGTTAGATAACCATCCAGAGGCTCAAGAACACCATAGTGAGATCTTTGCGCAACTGTGAATCTATCAAGATAGTAAACATCTGGTCCTGTTCCTGCAGCGACAGCCGTCATGAGTTTTGTGATATCAGTTTCCGATCCTGGTACGAGTACACATTTAACGTGTATATTGGGATGGGTTGCATTGAAATTTGCAACAGCACCTTCGATTGACTTACGATCTACGGGATTCGACATAGAATGCCAGAAAACTACTTCTACCGGCTGAGCAACAACCAAAATACCTAAAAGTCCCAACAACAAGATAGCCAAAAACACCTTACCATACAATCTCATTTTTTTCACCATCCTTTAAAGTTAATAAAGTTAAACTTCTTGCCTAAAAACCCAGATTCTTATGACACAATTTTTTCCTTTCTCTCACCTCCCTCTAACATGGACATGTTCGATGCTCTTCTCTTCTAGATACCTGGTAGTTGCATAAATTGCAGCTCCAATTGCGGTAGCGTCTTCTGAGATCTCCGAAAGCCTTACATCTACTACTTGATCACCGAACAAGTAAATGGAAACCATCTCTTTTATTGGTTGAATCAAAGCATCACCGAGTACAATCATCTTACCACCTATAAAAACGGTTTCAGGTCCTACAATGTGTATGATGTTGATCACTGCAGCACCGATCCATGTGGCGAACTTCTTCACGATAGAATTAACGATTTCATTGTCTTCTTTGAGAAGAATTGATATATCTTTAATACTTCTAATATTAAACCCTTGAGCGTTCAAGCCTTTTATTATACAATCTGCTCCACTTATGTCTTCGAGATATCTAAATTTTCCCTGATCGTAAAACAGGGTATGTCCAATTTCGCCTACGTAATCGTATGCTCCTTGATAGAGTTCCTCGTTGATCACCACTCCAGCTCCAATGCCTTCGTTCGCAAGCACATATACAAAGTTCTTCAACTGCTTTCCGCCTCCATGCCACTTCTCGGCAAGTGCCCCAACATTTGCGTCATTTTCTATCCAGACAGGTAATTTGTATCTCTCATGCACGATATCTCCAAGGGGAACGTCTTTCCATCCTTTAAACTTGGGTGGATGCCTTACTATGCCAGTCTGTGCATCGAGGGGGCCTGGAACCCCAATGCCTATGGCTCCCACTTCGATCTTCTTCCTCTTTGCTTTCTTCATTACGTCGTCTATACTCATAAAAAGTTTTTCGATCACACCTTCTGGTCCGAGTTCTTCATGAGACAATCCTTTTTTCCTCGATATAACATTCATACTCGCATCCATCAATACTGCTTTTACTCTCTGTCTTCCAAGATGAACTCCTATCGTATATACGGCGTTCGCTTTGACGCGAAGAGGAATTGGAATTTTACCGACATTACCAGTTGGAACCATTGAAGTTTCTTCGACAATTCCCGAAGCGATGAATTCCCTTATAATGGCAGATATAGTAGTCTTAGTCAACCCTGTGGTTCTTGATAATTCAACTCTTGAAATACCATCTTTTCTCAACAGGATGTGAAGTAAAGTAATCGCATTCTTGATCCGTGTGTCTTCAGGCTTTAATACCAGCACATCATTCTCCTACAAAACAGTAAGTATACTATACTAACTAAATATGATATATGAATCACCCATTCCTGTCAAACTCTCTTATAACTTATTATCAGTGAATGTATAGAGACAGAAGGATTTACAGAAAAATATTGTAACTTTACTCGTGATCTTACTTTTGACTTTCCATGGTTTCGAGATTATTATTAGTGTTACAAACCGAAAAAGAGGCGGGATCGATATGACGAAATTCGGTAAATACTTAGTAGATGATAACGGGATGCCATGTTTCGATGTGAATCTACAAGCAACCCTTGTTACAGATTATCCTTTCAAGCATCTTATAAGCACAGGTCGTCTTTCTGCGATGGCAGATCAATGGGGAAGTATCACTTTATTCACTACGGAAGGGGGTTATACGAGTCTTGTATCCAATAAGTTTGGAGCATGGAGTGGTATTTACCCGATGATAGAAGTTAATGGTGATCTCTTTTCCTTAATCTTCGATGAACTCGATAAAAAGATATCTTTAAGATACGGAATAGGCTATGTGGAATATTCTGGGGAGATCCGCAATGATAAATTGAAACTCTTCGTTAAACAGGAATTTCTGATGACTCCTGAAAGAAAACCTTTTATGATCGCTTATTTTATTTTTAGGAATATAGGTGCGGAATCCATTGAAGCACAAATGATATTGAGGAGTGATGTACTTCCAATTCCGGCATCGAAACTGTACAAAAATAACGCCGTTGAGAATGGTAAAGTTGGAAAAGGCTTTGCAAAATTCAAAAACCTTTTCCTGATCTCAGAAAATGACTGGAAAGGTAATATCTCCGGTATTTCTCTTGAGTTAAGAAACACTGTGAAGATAAACCCTGGTGATGTGTTAAAAGTTTCTTGTTCTGTTGGATATGGGAAAAACTATACCACAGGAGAAATACAAGATTATATCCGAATGAACACTCCTCATGAAATCCGTGGGAGGTGGAAGGAAAAACTTTCTTCCGTCGATGTTAAATGCCCTGAAAAATGGATGAAAGATGAGTGCACCTGGTCTGTTGGACAACTCCTTTCTTTCACTTGCTATGATAATTCTGTAGATGAGTATTATGTAAATCTTGGTGGATACGGTTGGAAGAGATTTGCTGTACGAGAAGATTGTGAAACTGCACTCGCTTTGGCATATTGGGATCCTCCATTGGCAAAGAGTTCTTTACGCTGGGTTGCAAAGACCCAACTTTCAAATGGTGATATACCTAAAGATCATGGGTTCAAGAGAGATAAAACCCTTTCTTCGGATTTCGAGTCAGACACCGAGATCTGGTTCATACTGGGATGTTGTGAGTACATTAAACAAACAAGAGATTATGCCATTCTCGATGAAAAAATCCCATTCTGGAAAGGAGAAACAGAAACTCTATGGATACATTTAAAGCGTGCATATCAATGGATTCTTAACGGTATCGGCCCTGGCCCGCATGGCTTGATTTTAATTAAAGATGGGGACTGGAATGACTACCTTTCGCAAATGGGCAGAATGGGTCGTGGAGAATCTGTAATGAATTCGGCAATGGCATGCAGGGCATTTGACGATCTGGCAAAATTTGCAAAAATGCAGGAAGATAGGGAATTCCATGAAAAAGTCACTGAATCCATGATCAAGCTCAGGAAAGCTGTATCATCGGCTTTTGATAAAGATTGGTTTATCCGGGGTTATACGGATGAAGGTAAACCTGTGGGAACGTATTCTGAGAACAGACTTTTCATAAATGCCCAAAGTTGGGCTGCACTTGGGAGATGTGGAACGGAAGAACAACGGAAACAGGCTCTACTCAATGCTGTTGAAAGGTGTCATACAGATATCGGGATGACTTTGGTGAACAAACCGTATAGTTGTCCTCCTCCAGCCAATATTTCAAGACATCCTATCCCTGCAGGAGAAGGTGAGAATGGGGGCATCTGGCCGCAGACAGTTTATTGGATGATCTGGGCTTTAGCAGAAGCAGGGCTAACGGAATTGGCGTTGAAAGAATGGAAAGCGATTTCTCTCAGAAATCATTCTCGGCTTTTCCCTGATGTACCATATGGTATTTTCAATGGTCCTGACTGTTATTCTTCGAAATATGCAGGTAAACGAGAAGGTCGAACACAAATTCGCATTACAAATAGAGTAGAAAGCGTTCCAATGAATCCAATAGTAGCATGGCAGGCATTTGCCATGAAAAAGATAAATGAAACCAGGATCTAATCTCTATTAGACACGAATGACCATGAATAAAAGAGAAATAGTCAAGTCAGACACAGAGATATTCCGTTAAAAGTCAAGCGGAAAAATTGACTTTTTCGAGATGATCTTCTATAATTTTTTCTGGGAGTGGGTCTGTGATCCCGCATTTGATACGAAAGTATCTTGGGACATAGC
>QNAT01000108.1 GCA_003641555.1 Thermotoga sp. | reverse complement strand
TATTGTATCTCTTGTAAAACCACGAAAAGGTGAGGGTTCTTTATGCAAAAACGCCATGTAGAAATGAAAATTGGAGGGGAAATCTATTCACTCAGGACTGATGAATCTGATGAAGAAATCAGGAAATTAGAGAATGTGATGAACGATAAATTCAACGAGATAAAAGGAAGGAATCCTGGTCTATCGAACGAAAAACTACTGCTCTTGCTCGCACTTGAGATCGGTAGAGAAAATATCGAAATCAGGGAAGAGGTATTGGCTTTTGTCAATAAATACGAGAAAAAGATAACAGATTATTCTATCTTAAAAAAAGAAACATGAGTAGGGGGATGCAATGCCATATATGTCCTTGAATGAAAAACCAATTGGCGTTTTCGATTCCGGCTTTGGAGGGTTAACTGTACTATACAAATTAGTAGAAGTCCTTCCGAAAGAGGATTTTATATATTTCGGTGATACTGCACATTTACCGTATGGAACAAAGTCACCTCGCGAGATAAAACGATTTGTGGTAAAGATAATCGATTTCTTTAAATCACTTAAAGTAAAACTCGTGGTAGTAGCCTGTAATTCCTCAAGCGCAGTTGCCCTACAGGAAGTGAGAAAAAGAGTAAATGTACCTGTAGTCGGTGTGATAGAACCTGCTGTACGTGCGGCATTGAAGAATACAAAGAGTAGAAGAATAGGAGTTATAGGAACAGAGGTAACTGTAAAAAGTAATGCATACAAAATAGCGTTTTCATCAGCTAATCACAACATAAAAATATTCCAAAAGGCCTGCCCTCTCTTTGTACCCCTTGTTGAAGAGGGACTTCTGGATAAAGAATTCACTCATTCAATAGTGAGATACTACCTCGATGAATTGAAAAAAATGAGTATAGATCAATTGGTTCTGGGTTGTACACATTATCCACTTCTGAAGAAAGTGATAAGAGAAGTAATAGGTGATGAGGTAGAACTGGTTGATTCATCTGTTGAAATTTCTAAGGAAGTTTCAAGTGCATTAGAAACAAAGAATATTAAGAACATACAGAAATATGATGGATACAGGAAATTCTTCGTTAGTGGTTCTCCTTCCAGATTCCAACAGAGGGCTAATAAATTGTTTGACTTCAAAATAGATGAAGTAAAACAGGTAAAATTGTGAAAGTGACCTTAAAATGATGGCGAAGAAAAGGGAATTTTATGTGATAACTGGATTATCAGGTGCAGGAAAAACACTTACTCTGGGAATATTCGAAGATTTAGGATATTTCTGTATAGATAATCTACCCCCTTTGATGTTGAAGATGCTTCCTACCTTTATGAATCACCCCAAGATAAATGCAACAAAGGTAGCACTGGTGATAGATATCAGAGCGCGTGATATGTTGAAGACACTGAAAGACAATCTGGACACTCTAAGAAGCGAAGGAATGGAGAGTAAATTGATATTTTTGGAGGCAAGTGAAGAGGAGTTGATAAACAGGTTTAGGAAAACGAGAAGAAAGCATCCTCTTGGAAACGGTATTCCCTTAAAAAAAGCAATAGAAATGGAAGTAAAAGCACTCATGCCTATAAAAAAGGTATCTGATAGAGTTCTGGATACTACTTCTCTTTCTCCCGGTGAATTGAAAAATGAAATAGTAGAACTGTTGAATATAAAAGAGAAGAGAAGAAAGTCTTTGTTAGATGTAAGTATTGTATCATTTGGTTATAAATTCGGCATTCCTTTGGATGCAGATATAATCTTTGATGTCAGATTCTTGCCGAACCCATTTTATGTTAGAGAGTTAGAAAGATTAACAGGAAAGGATAAAGCAGTCATTGCATACTTAGAAAAATTCGATATAACGAAGAAATTCACTGATGCTTTTTATTCCCTGGTAGATCTCACATTACCAGAATACGTTAGAGAAGGTAAGTCATATCTTACCATAGCAATAGGATGTACCGGTGGAAGGCATAGAGCCGTATATGTAGCAGAGCATTTAGCAAAGCACATCGGCAAGTTGGGCTACGAGTACCTTATTAGACATAGAGATATAAAAAGAGGTGAACTGTGAAGAATATATCCGTCGTTGCCATCGGTGGAGGAACCGGTTTATCCACTGTTTTAAGGGGGCTGAAGGGATATACCCCTAATCTGAGTGGAGTGGTAGCTATAACGGATAACGGCGGCAGTTCTGGTGTTCTGAGAGATGAGCTTGGAGTATTACCCCCGGGTGATATAAGGAATTGTATAATAGCCCTATCTGATAACGAATCCCTGATGTCTCGTCTAATGCAATACAGATTTGGAGGCAATGGTACACTTACGAATCACTCGGTTGGTAATATCGTACTCGCCGCTCTAACAAATATGGTTGGGGATTTTCGAGAAGCCGTAAGATTGGTTTCTGAAATTCTTGCCATAGAAGGAAAAGTCCTTCCCGCGAGTTTGGATAATATTCAACTGATAGGTATAATGGAAGATGGGGAAGAGATAATAGGAGAAACCAACATAGTTAAATCCGGTAAGAAGATAAAAGAGCTGAAATTGGATAAAGAGGATGCAAAAGGTTGTGAAGAAGCCATAGAAGCAATAGAAAAAGCAGATTTAATAACTATAGGACCAGGAAGTTTGTATACAAGTATTATATCCAATCTATTGATAAATGATATAAGAAGGGCTGTGTACTCATCCAAAGCAACAAAAGTTTTAATATCCAACGTAATGACACAGCCAGGAGAAACAGATAACCTATCACTCACAGGACATATAAAGGAATTTGATAAATATTTATCAATAAGCACTATAGACTATCTGCTTCTGAATGTTGGGAAACCTCCAGAGGAGATAGAAAAAAGATATGAATCAGAAGGTGCACAAATGTTGATAAACGATCTGGATTACAACGCTTATAATTTTGAGATAATAGAAGATGCTCTCATAACCTTGATCAAAGATAGAGATGGAAAGCAGAAAATAAGACATGATCCTGCCAGGATAAAAAAGTGGATAGACATTATCGTAAACAAGATGGAATCATTAGATAGATGAATGAGCCTGTGGCTTGCACAAGGTCATTCATTTGGGATATTTAAAAGTGAAATGAGTATAATATATGAGGGTGAAGAAGGAAAAAAGTGAGCTTTTCGAGAGAAGTAAAGAATGAATTATGTAGAATCAGTGAAATAGGAAAGCCTGCATTAAAGGCAGAAATAACTGGTATATTAGTTTATAAAGGGAGTTTAGTGATAAATCATGGAAGTAGAGGATTAATAGTAAACCTGGACTATGGAAGAGTTGGCAGAAGGTTGTACAGAGTGATAAAGAATTTATACCACGTAAATATAGAGATATTGGTATTTGGAAAGGGAAATTTGAAAAAGGCACACTCTTATTCTTTAGTAATCTCTAAAAAAGATGGGAAAATCAATGACATCCTTGCTGATCTTCACTTAGACCTTTTGAGAAGTGATGTTATTCCAGATTGGATCGTAGAAAATGGAGATCTTTCACATTTTCTACGAGGGGTTTTCTTAAGTGCTGGTTCAATATCTGATCCCGCAAAGTCCTATCATCTAGAGATAAACTCTGACTTTCCAAATCTCGCTATAAAACTAAAAGAGGTCATGGAAAAAGAATTGGATATTCATGGCAATGTTGCGGAACATGGGAAAAGATGGAGATATTACATCAAAAATTCCTTTGATATAATAAGATTGTTAGAATCGATGGGCTGCCCGAAACATGCAGAAGTAATGGAAAGAATAAAGAAAGGACGTAATCTGGAAAATAGAGTTCTTAGAAGTGTTAATCTTACGTTTGCAAATGCCGATAGAATAGCACGGAGTAGTGCTAATCAGCAAAGAGCGATAAAGATCATAGATACCACTGTAGGTATTTCAAATCTATCCAGGGATTTGAGACGTGTAGCAGAAATTAGAATGAAGAATCCATATATGAGTATGAAAGAATTGGGATTAAGCATGCAACCGCCAGTTTCTAAAGATAAGATCTGGGCAAAGATGAAAAAATTGATGAAGATTGCCAGTGCAATAGAAAGATAATTTAATGAGCTTGATGAGTTCAATTTCCTGTAACTCAAGGAACTCTCGAATTCATATATCTTTTGGTGAAAGAGAGGAATAGTATATGGTTATCGATTATTCTACATTGGGTATCATCCCTGTAGAAACAGGTGATATACAGGAATATGGATCAGATATCTATCTGGATATCTTGATTTCCAACATAAAATGTATTTTGAAGAAATATGATATAACAATGCCTGCGATGGACAAAAACAAATATACCGGATACTTTCGCTTTGGAGATAAATTGGATCTACTCCTGAGAGATCTTAATTCTCATCTTGCACAATTAAAAGTGGAATTCATCTTGATACGAAAGCCCAATGGAGTATTCATCGAAATACGCAAACGGATCGATGACATATTGAAACATGAAGAAGAGAAAATGGACAGAATAGTTCAACTGTTAGGTAAAATAATGCCAAAGGAACAGTAAATTGAAAGTAGAATTAATCTTCGCAACTCCTCTTGAGATCTTGATGAAAACCATACGTATTTCGCACGCCAGTGAGAACAGGATGGATTCCCGTGGTGATTCCCCTGGACAAAACGATGCAAGATTATTGAAAAGAATTATAGAGATGAGACATATGAGTACGTTAGAAAGTATTACTTATAACTTTCACATAGAGGATATATCTCGTGCAGTTCTGCAAGAAATTTCCCGACACAGAATCGGTTATTCTCATATCGTTAAATCTACGCGTTTTACCCTTGGTAAATATCTTTCAAGAGAAATACCCCAGGATCCACCCTTCGGGGAGAAAGAAAAGTTAGTAGGGAAGTTATGTGTTGTTCCCCCACAATTGGGGAAAGAAGGGAAAGAATTGTTTGTAAATGCTACTTACAATGCTCTTTTCGAGGTTACCAAATTGTTTTCCCTCGGCTATCCAAACGACGTTGTTAAGTACTTGCTGCCAGAATCCTTTAAAACTGAGTTGTATGCCACTGTGAATGCAAGAGAACTTCATCATATATTAAAACTGCGATTATCTGAAAAGGCTTTATGGGAATTCAGAGCAATCGCAAAAGCGATGTACGAAGAAGTAAAGAAAAGGCATCCAATATTATGGGAATCGTTTGATCTTGACAAAGTTAAATAGTCAAACAACCTATGTAAAATGCTAAAGGCCAATGTAACTGTAAAAGGTTAAGATGTTTTTGATCCATCAATTTATGTTCATTTCTTTTGTCTTGATACAAAAGAAATGAACCAAAGAAAAAGTCAAAAGCCCAACGGGATACATTGTCT
>QNAT01000107.1 GCA_003641555.1 Thermotoga sp. | reverse complement strand
GGTGTATTGGGCATTATCGTGCGATAAGAGGCAATTCGAGGAGATAAAGAGAATACGGAATAGATGTCTTGCCTCTGGATTCGGTTAGGATCGGAAAAAGGAGGTGAAAAAGAGAAAAAAATGAATGGCATTTAAAGACCCTTTTGAGAAGAGGAGGGAATAACGTTTGGGAATTTGTCGATTTTGTCAAAAATAATGAATATTTGCTGGGATGATTTCGAAGTTTTACTGAATTTTTGAAAGAGTGCAGACAGATTCTATGGGGTTACCCTCTTTTTGGTTTCTAACTGGGATTTTGGGAATGATTATGAATTTGTCAGAGAAATGGTATATATGATAAAATGGGAATGATATTTAGGCTACAGAAGATTATGATAGTTCTTTAGGCATAATAAAAAGAGGTGATCGCTCATGAAACAGGTCCTATATGTAGCATTTACGATATTGCTTTTCTTTCCAATCTTGTCTATAGCAGGAACGCTGGCTATTTATGATGATACAGCTCTTTTACAGGAATCATTGGTATCCGATGCTCCTGCAACTCATATTCAGATCTCTACCCCGATG
Source organism: Thermotoga sp. (assembly GCA_003641555.1). Taxonomy (GTDB): domain Bacteria; phylum Thermotogota; class Thermotogae; order B3-G13; family B3-G13; genus B3-G13. The sequence goes on along the minus strand of QNAT01000107.1, from coordinate 4,748 downwards.
TCTGTTATTCCAGATAGCCTGTCCTTTCTTGCGACAGGAATTTTATTAGAGGAATATACTTTTCATCCCGCAGAAAAGCTATCGGAAGATGAGATCTTGGATAGAAGCCTGGGTAAAGTAATACATATCCTATCCAATGGTAACTACCTTGCTGGAAAGCTCCTTTCTATAGAAGGAGGACATTTCATAATACGTAGCGGGGTTTCAGTTTATGTTCTACCCCGAAGTACTTTTTATGTAAATCTTCCCGATATCTCGAATGTGGATCAAAACGCGTATTTCGATGTGAAACTAAGAAAACCGATAAAACTCTTTCCCTATTCTTATCAGATGAATGGTATATCCTGGCAAGCCTTATATACTTTACATGTGTTAGATGAAAGTAGAGGTTTGTTATCCGCCATGTATTCTATAGATAACAAGACAGATAAAACATTTAAGGATGTCAATTGTATCCTTTTTTCTGGAAAGATATACACTACTAAAAACATGGGTTATCGCCCTTCCGAAAAAGGGATTGGGATTATGAAGACGGAGTCAATCTCCCCTGGGTTATCTCCAAAGGGTATAGGAGGATATTACCTGTATCCGCTGGAAGGAAAGATAACACTTCCTTCTAATGAAAATATCTATCGAGAATTCATGTCTCCCAGAATAGTTAAACTGGCAAAAAAGTACACATTCGATTTCGGATGGGATTACGGTACTCGTACATTTGTCAACGCAGATATGACTTACATCATATCGAACGATGAGAAATCGAGTCTATATTTACCTTTTCCAGAGGGGCAATTCAAGATATACAGAAAAATGAAAAATACTGATATCCTTTTAGGTGAAGTCAATATAGATGATATATCTAGAGGAGAAGAAGTGAAGTTGAGATACGGCAAGGCATACGATATCCTTGCGGGAAAATGGATAAAGGAGAAGAGAAAGATCACTAAGAATCACTACATGGAAACGATCGGTTTTACTGTTAAGAACAACACAAATGCAAAGGTTACTGTTGAGATCCATGATGAAATACCCCTATCTGCAAACATAATGCATGTATCGAATAACGTGAAATACAAACGCGCGAGTGCAAATGAGTGTGTATTCTTCATCCCTGTGAAAGAGAAAGGAGAGTTTTCTTTCACCTATGGAGTAGATTTCAGCTATTGAGAAGAGAGGATGGAATATGAGGATACTCGGGCTTGTTTTAGCAGGCGGCAAAGGGGATAGATTAGAGGCGTTAACTGCCAAGCGCACGATCGCTGCAATGCCCGTTGGGGGGAAATTCAGAGCCGTAGATTTCGTCCTGAGCAACATGGTGAATAGCGGGATAGAAACGGTAGGAATCATAACTCAATTCAATCCCCGCTCTCTGGCAGATCACCTGGGTTCTGGTAAGGAATGGGGATTAGATAGGAAAGAAGGTGGACTTTTCATCTTGCAGCCTTACATCACGGATACACACAAATCCTGGTACAGAGGAACTGTAGATGCAATCTACCAAAATCTAACCATCTTGAAACGTTCAAATACTTCCCATGCCCTTATCGCTTCAGGTGAACATATTTATAGAATGAATTACGAATCCCTTTTCAAGTATCACAAGGAAAAGAATGCAAATATAACTATAATGTGCAAGAAAGTAAATGATAAGGCAAGACTGCGTAGATTCGGTGTGATAGAAATAGATGATAATAAAAGAATAATCGGGTTTGAAGAAAAACCGAGATCGCCAAGGACAGATCTTGCTTCTATGGGTGTGTATTTCATTGAAAAGGATCTTCTGATATCGTTGTTAAGTGATGCAATATCAATAAACGGATACGACCTTGTCAGAAACATCCTGCTCCCTCATATATCTGATCTGAAGATCTACGCTTATGAATTCAAGGGATTTTGGGAAAGTATAAACACGGTGAAATCTTATTATAATGTGAATATGGAAATGCTGAATCCTCGCGTAAGACACGAGTTGCTTGGAGATGGAGGGATCTACACTAAATCCAAGGACCTTGCTCCCGTCAAATTCGTAGGGGAACCCATGGCAGAAAATTCCATAATAGCGGAGGGAAGTATCATAGCAGGAAAGGTCAAAAACTCGATCATATTCAGATCAGTTGATATAAAAGCAGGAGCTTATGTGGAAAATTCCATAGTTATGGAAGGGAGTAGGATAGAAAAAAGGGCAAAGGTGGTAAATGCCATAATCGACAAGAATTGTATTATAACGGAAAGAAGTACGCTACATGGAACGGAATACAAACCAGTAATAGTGGGCAAGAGTACTGTCGTAACATAATGATAGAAAGAAGTGCATTTTATGATATACGACGTGAGTTTAACGTTGAAGAATGGCATGATAGCATATCCAGGAGATACTGAATTCCTATCTGAAAATTTAAAATCGATAGAACAGGGTGATGATTACAACATATCCAAACTCGTTATGAGTTCTCATACAGGTACACATATAGATGCACCGAGGCACTTTTTAAGAGATGGCGTTACCGTAGATGAGATCCAACCGAAGAGACTGATGGGAAGAGTTCGTGTTGTCTACATAAAAGATCCTGAAATAGGGTTAAAGGAATTGAAAGATTTGAATATACGTAAAGGAGAAAATATCTTATTCAAAACTACAAATTCCTCACTCTGGAAAGATATGAGATTCCATGAAGATTTCACTTCCTTAACCATAGAATCTGCTCAATATCTCGCCGATATCAGGGTAAACATCGTGGGTATAGATTATCTCTCCATAGAAACATACAAAAGTCCCCAAAATTTAGTACATAAGTATCTGTTGAATGCTGGAATAATAATCATCGAAGGATTAGACCTTTCTCGAGTTAATGAAGGTAAATACGAACTGATATGTGCACCTCTCAAGATATCTGAAGGCAATGGGGCACCGGCACGAGTTTTCTTAATAGGCATGTGAGAGAGGAGATGGGTGAAAAATCGATGACTCTGAAGTTCAAAGCAAACATATTGAAGAAATTCGTAAATAACGAGGGACTGTTCCACCTGAAGCTGGATCGAACATATTTTTACCCGGACGGAGCAGGAGGACAATTGGGGGATAGAGGAACGATAAATGGTAAACGCGTTCTTGGCGTTATCAAACAAGGGGATGAAATCCTCCATATACTGGCGGAAGATGTGAAAAACAAAGAGGTTTTATGTGAAATAGACCTCGAGAGAAGATTCGATGTATCCCAGCAGCATACCGGACAACACATACTGAGCACTGTCTTTCAAAAAAAATTTAATGCTCATACCTTATCCTTCCATATGAGTGAAGAATATTCTACTATAGACCTGGATACGATCTATCTAACGAAAGAGATAGCAAAAGAGGTGGAGATGAAATGCTTCGAATATATAATTGCTGCGAAAGACGTCAAGATTTATTTTGTAGATAAGAGTAAAGTCTCATCGATGCCGTTCAGGAAGATCCCCCAAAACTTACCTGCAAAGGTAAGAGTGGTAGAGATCACAGGTGTGGATCTCAGTCTATGTGGTGGAACCCATGTGAAGAATACTGCCGAAGTTGGTTTGATAAAGATATTGAAATGGGAAAAGGTGAAAGGGAAAAACACAAGAGTTTACTTCTTATGCGGTAATAGGGCTATTAAAGATTATCAGCTGAAAAATTCCATATTATATAATACCTCTAATATGTTATCCATAGGAATAAAAGATGTATTTGAAAAGGTAAAGCGGGAACATGAAGAATTAATGGCTACCTTTAAAATGATGAGACGATTGAAAAGAGAATTGGTATCCTATATAGTCGATGAATTATATGCAAATGCCATCGTTAAAGATGGTGATAGATATATCTTAAGGCAATTTAAGGATGCAGAGATGATGAGATATGTAGCCGCAGAACTGGTAAAAAAATACGATGTGGTCTTTTTCTTAGGTACAACAAATGGAAAGCCCTCTTTGATGCTGGGTAAAGGAGATAAGGCAAAATATGATGTGTTATCATATGCTATGAACTGGAAGGAAAGGTTGGCGCTTCGAGGAGGTGGAAAAAGGAACATTATAACATTACTCTTTGAAGAAAAAGGCAGTTTTGAATCGATGCTTGGAGATATAAAGCAAAATATCATGGAGGTGAAAGATGTATAAAAAACTCTGTAGATCCAGGAAAGATAAAAAATTGGGCGGAGTTTGTGGGGGAATTGCAGAATATCTGAGTGTAGATCCTACCCTTATAAGGATTATATTCATAGTTTTGATGATAACCTGGGGAAGCGGCATACTCGTATATTTATTACTCTGGCTCTTGTTGCCAGAATGTTCATCGGAAGAGGCAAAAGTAGAAAACAGTGATTATACCTACGATGAAAAAAAAGGGGAATGGGTAGAAAAAGCCAGGGATAATGCCCCTTTGATCGTTGGCATTACATTGACAGTTATTGGAATTTTGGTCCTCATTGCCCATTTCATACCACATTTCTCTGTAAGCCTTATATGGGCAATAGCACTAATAATTTTCGGAATCTATCTCATATTTAAGAGATAGGAAGGTAAAATGTGAAAAAACTTATCGGCAAGGTCATAATCTGGATATTACTCGCTCTCTTCAATGCCGTTGGTTTCTGGTCCATAACTCAGCTATTCGTGCAGGGAAACTACTCTCTGGGCATTATAATGGGGATAGTTTTAGCAGCGGTAGATTTCATCACGTTTTCTAAAAAGATGTATCCTCATCGTTACACCATCCCTCTTCTCATAGT
>QNAT01000106.1 GCA_003641555.1 Thermotoga sp. | reverse complement strand
CAAAAACACCTATTATGAAAGTACATTTTTTTAACAGACTAAAAGAAGAGGATTTTAATATAAAAAAGAAGATAGCATTTATCAAAACTATGAGGAATAGGATAAACCATATACCTGTAAAACTCATCGTTTGGATCAATCCTATCCTCTTGTAAATCGCATCACTCAATCTACCTCCTGTAAAACCCAATTGGCCGAATCCACGTACGTATTCGATCAGAACCCATGATGATGCAATTGCCATCACACTCCACAACTTAGATCTTATCCACCTCCTTATCATCCAATATATGAACGCAAACAAAGCCAGAGAAATTCCTTCTATCGCACATAAAAGAATAAATGGCAGTATCCCCAGTTCTCCGGAGGCATGTCTTATCACAGAAGGCAATTCCCGTGTTATAACACCTGCTACCCAATACATGTTTAATACAAAATAGATAGTCCCAAATAACTCTCCATATAAAATAGCTTTCCACCACTTCGTATCTTCGATGGATAGGAAGAATGGTATCAAGCCTATCCATATCAATGGATCCCAGCTGATCTTGGGCTGGGCTAAAAACAACAAAAAAGCGGATATCGATAACAAAATAACGCGCTGCCACCATGTTCTTCTTTCTCTTTTCAATTTAAAAGCCTCCCAATCTTATTCCCGGTTTCCCTTCCTTTTCAAAGAAAGTCGTTGTCTTTTCCGGAAAATCTTTTATGTAAAATTGTATCTCAAAAGAAGGAGTCAATTTCCCTGAATTCAAATCCCATTTTCCTTTAATATAACCTTTCGATTCCCAACAATGCAAGTCTTTGATAAATAACAATGTAAAACCCAGCTCATTTTTGAATCTCGAAGGTTGGTAAGAGTAGTCTATGACTGCGTTAAGTGCAATGGGTAGATCAGCAAGGAGATAGAGAGGAGAAAACGTATTTGTAGTAGATAAAGTGGGCATAAAATCTGCGAGTTTAAATACATGAGGATATCTTCTCTCCCTGTAACTTAAAGAGAAATATTCCAATGATGAAAGATCGGCATGCTCAAAATTCAAGTTCAATCTCAACGAATGCTTTTTATCTTTCGAAATCCATGTAAACATGTTTTTCAGTGTACCGAATGTTGGAGTAGATGAGGTGTCATTGAAGTACGATGTTGAAGATGTCCAGGCCCAGGGTATTTTGTTCAGAGATAATTTAAAATCCGTTTTCTTCATTTTGAGAGATTCAATTGATGTATTGAATTCCATATTGGTACTGAATTTCACGAGTACCTTCATCAAATTCGTGTTGAAAGAGAAATCACTTCGCTTTAGAATTGCCTTGTTAATATCAGTTGCTGAACATGCTTCGTTGATATCAAGAATAGTCTCATTACTCAGAGTAAAAGGGGCTAATATATTCCCTTTCAATATGTTCGAAATATTCAAATCATTCCAGGGTCTCTTCGGTGGCCTGAACTCATATCCCAGATCATAGCCGGTCTTCGCTGTTGTGGAGAGAGGACCGAGTTTTGTGTTACCTTCCAGCGCCAACTTGTTTCTGTTGAATCTCATTTTGAAATCACTCATTCCCTGGCCTTTAACATAATCGAATAAATGTGTTGCCTTTAATGTCATCCAATTGAAGGGTTTAACAGTCAAACCCGTTATCAGTTCATTAGCCCACCTGCCATGCAAGTTTTTAGGAGGAGCCTTAGCAGGATTTGCTGCTATTTCCGATGCCAGATCGGTCAGTTGTTCTGATGTTAGATTTTTTACCTCAACACCATACGCCATCTTGTAAGATTCAGAAAAATTTAGAAGATTCCCCACACGGAATCTAATAGGATGAAAAGTTAGTATGTTATCCTGTTTTAAGCTGTACGTAGGAGTAGCCCTCGATGTTCGATTAAACGAAGAGTACAGAGAATGAGTCGTATTGCTCAAAACGAATAATGTGTTTCGAGTTGAGATATAAGTATTCATACTTCCTGTTTGCCTCGTAGAAGTAGCCGTTATTGACTCGCCACCTGATGAATAAGATGCGCTCTTAGAATCCGTATAACTAATATTGAAGTTCTTAAGATCAAGCGCAGAAGAAAAAGGCAATTTAAGATGAAGATTTTTTGCATAAAAAGAAATAGCGGGGGCAGTATCCGTTATAGCAAAAGGTTTTTCTTCCATCACACCGAGGAGAGGCTTCACTTCTGAATATTTTAAAGAATAACCCGTGTTCTTCGAAAAACTACCTGTTAAAGATAATGTTAACGTATTATTTTGTTTAGATTCAGAATAATCATATGATGTCATAGCCTTCATATTTTTGTTCAATTGTTTAGAGAATGATAGCGATAGTGCCTTGACATTCTGCTCAGAATCAACAGGATTTTTTTGATAATACTTAAAATAGCCTCCTATCCCTAAGAATTTTAGTGTTTGTTCTATGGTAAGTGCACGATATTTTTTTTGATACCAATTGTAAGCCGTAGAACCTGGTTGGTCCTTACTCAAATAATAATTAAACTTTACCTGTACATAAAATCCGCTGTTTTCATCATAGCCAAAGTGAAATTCCAGAGGTTGTTTCTTTTCTCCGTTTAAATTCACGTAATAAACAGGAAGATACATAATGGGAACGTCCAGTACGACGAATACCACATCGTATGCTATCAAATAATCGTTTGGGTATAGTCTTATCTTAGATGCTCTGAATTCATAATGTGGATGTTTTAAATCACATGTAGTGATAAAACCATTACCGATATTCCAGCATTCCTTTCCTTTTGTATCCGTAGCATTTTCGGTTTTTTCACCAAAGTAATATACAGTATGCTCTTTCAACTTTCCACTTTTTTCTTTGAACTTCATCTTCGTTACCCCTCGCATCTTGAGGACAAGATAGGCATCCTTATCTAAATTTACCTTAAGCTTAATGGCAGTCCAGGTAGCAGTTTGTGTCCCCTGCTTACTGATAACTGTTGCCGGACCTGTTATCGTTATTACCCTGTCCTTCATATCCAATCGAGGGGCAAAGATATGATCATCTTTGTAATCTACGGTTACACTTCCCACAGCTGTGAGTGCATCTGTATGGGCATTGTAGGTTATTGTAGCTGCCTCTATATTAACTACTTCTTCGGCAGCCCATACCTTCGCAGGAGAAAAAAGTAAAGGAAGAAGTAAAATTGGAATGGCTATTATAAAAAGACGAGAGAAGAGTTCTCTAACTCTATAGAGCAATTTCGTCCCGAGGATTAAGAATAAGAGAAATCCAGTTATGAGGAAGACTATATCCGGCAGCCACGCACCCCAAAATGGAGAAAGAAGCTTGTTTTCTGCCATAGCTGTAAGCCATGCTGTCGAACCCTGATACAGTACAATTAAAATAAAAGTAAGGATGATACCGGTTGCTTTAGAGCTGATATCGAATATCAACGATAGAGGGACACCTACCAGAACTATTATTATTGGGCCAAGTGCAACGGCATATTTAGCATAATATTCCGTCTCATACACTGCTGTATCGAGTCCAAGCCGTTTGAAGATCTTCATGTGTTCTTTTAGTTCTTTCGTGCTCATGTCACGAGGTCCTTTCTGATAGGTTAAAAATCTTCTCACTTCTTCCTTTAGATCGAATTCCATCTTATCGAATTTACCATTGAGAGTCATTTTGCCTTCCTTATCCGTTACATATATCCTTGCGTTATATAAAAACCATTTTCCACTCTCTTCATTTGCTTTCTTAGCCGTTATCATTTTCAGATTTTCACCTGATGTATCGTATATAACAACATTTTCAAATGTTTGAGTTTTTCTGTTAAACTTTTCAACATAGAAATACTCATCTTGTTTTTTGAAAAAGGTATTTTCTCTTATGGCAATGTTTGGTTTACGATATATGATCTCTCGTGTCATTCTATTGGCTTTTTCATTGAAACTGGGAACGAGATAATCACCAAGGAAGAAGTTAAGGAAGCTCAGGAGGACTCCAACTATCAAAAAGGGTATTATAACCCTCTTCTTGGATATTCCATTGACTTCAAAGGCAAGCAACTCATTATTTGTAGATAACTGTGATATCAACCAGAATATAGCAAATAGCACCCCTACTGGTAATCCCATAACAGTAAAAGCCGGGATATTGTAATATATTAATATGAAAAGATTTACAATAGGAATCTTATTTCGTAATATAATGTCTGAGAGTTGATAAAGCAATTCAACACTGATAAAAACCAAAAAACCCGCTAATCCAATAAAGAACGGCAGTAACATGCCCTTCATAATATATCTGTCAAGTATGGACAAAGATTCATCCTCTCCCCTTCAAAAGTATCATTTTCTTTATCATATATGATATCATATATTCGGAATAGTAAAAGATGAATGATGGGGTTGAAAAGCATGGTTTACATAAGGTATATCGTTTTTATTGTGATCTTTTTTTCATATACAATACTTTATGGTATTTACTATATGATGAAATGTAGATATCTGTTAAAACATTATGGATATGGAGCATATAAGAAATATGCAAGCAAAAAATTAGGAGAATGGGGAAGGATGACGTTAAGGCTAACTGGTAGTAAGGTAGAAGTAAAAGGAAAAGATTTGCTTCCAAAGGAAGGTCCATACCTCGTTGTTGCCAATCATCAAAGTTATATGGATATACCTCTTTTATGTGGGTATGTAAATGATGGAATAGGTTTCCTGGCAAAGAAAGAATTGAAAAGATTTCCGATCTTTGATCATATTCTGGAGTCCGCCGGGAGCGTTTTCTTAGATAGGAAGGATACACGTTCCGCATTGAAACTATTCCGAGAACTCTCCAGAGTTATCAAACAAGAAAAAAGGGTACTCGCGGTGTTCCCGGAAGGAACACGCAGTCCGGATGGAAAAATCCATGAATTCAGAGCTGGAAGTCTTAAATTAGCCACTATGACTAATATACCAGTTGTTCCCGTTAGCATATGCGGAACGATAAACATCATCCGAAAAAAGAAATACTTCATTACACCAGCAAACGTAAGAGTTTCGATAGGCAAGCCTTTAGATACATCAACTCTCATCCCCCAGGAAAAGCGTTCGTTGAGTGATTTGGTCAGAGAGAAGATAATAGAAATGCAAAATGAGGATCTTCACCACAAAGTTACAGGGTTCAGGGAAAAATAGTTAAATGAGTTTGCTGGGTAAGGAGGCAATGAAATGAAAGAAGTGAAGGTAAAAGCTTTACTTTTAGATAAAACGAATAACACACCTTTAGTCCTGCTGATCGAAGAGGAGAGCCAAAGGGTTATACCCATCTGGATAGGCACAACAGAGGCTTTAGCAATCGGAATGGCATTGGAAAAAGTGAATTTTTCAAGACCTTTGACTCATGATCTCGTAT
>QNAT01000105.1 GCA_003641555.1 Thermotoga sp. | reverse complement strand
ATCGCCAGATGGATGGTTATGAACCAATATTATAGAGGAGGCGGATTTCGAGGTTGCCTCTTTTATGATCTCTTTCGGATCGACTATGCTCGCATTGATACTGCCCTTACTTATCTCCACGTTATGAACGGGTTTGTTCTTCACATCCAGAAGGATTATACAAAAGAACTCTTTTTTTGCATCTCGCAGATAAGGGCCGTAGTATTCTGCGATGTATTCAACAGCATCATCAGCCCTTTTAATACTCTTTCGCCTTTGTGCTTTCTCCCTGAAAAGTCGCTTACCGATCTCCAATGCCGCTTTTATTTGCGCTGCCTTCGCATGGCCTATTCCTTCTATTTTGCAGATCTCAGAAATGGCAGCAGAATCTATCTTTCTTAATGTTCCAAACTCGTTCAACAACCTTTTCGACAATTCTTCTGCACTAACTCCCTTTCTTCCAGTTCGCAGGATTATTGCAAGAAGTTTTGACAAAGGAAGTGCCTCTGGACCATTTTTGATGAGCATCTCTCTTGGTCTTTCCTCTTCTATCCATTCTTTGATAGGAATATGCGTTTTCGAGGTAGATTTGCATTTCTTCATTTATGCTTAATTATAATATAGTTATGACTCAAGATCAAAAAAGTCAGTATGATTTGAATTTCTAAAAGGGCTCGATTACAAACATAGAGTGATAGAATAGAGAGAAGGATGGCATGATTACCGATCTTTGTTTGAGGGAATTGTTAATTTTTCCACAGTTATGTCATTTATTCGTTAAGAGGTCTTCAAATCTTGCATGACCATAATGGGTATAAAAATGGAGGTGAAGGAAGTGAAATTGGATCTTGATCGTTGGTATCGAATACTTGCTCCCCGACCAGTGGTGATAATTTCTACAATAGGACTAAACGGTATTTCCAATGCTGCCCCATTTAGCTTTGTGATGCCGGTATCTTCTGAGCCGCCCTTGATAGCCTTTGCATCTGCACCTCAACGGCACACGACGAGGAATATATTGGAAACGAGGGTCTTTGTAGTGAATGTGCCTGGCTATGAACTGATAGAAGAGTTATGGAAGTGTGCGGAAGATATTCCATACGGGGTAAGTGAAATCGAAAAGTCTGGCCTCACAGAGGAAAGAGCAAGCAAAGTAAAATCTCCCGGGATCAAAGAATGCTTTGCTCATTTTGAATGCGAATTGGTTTCTGCTCATCTGATGGGTGATCACATCCTGATCGTAGGAAAAGTAATCAGCGCAGATATCAAAGATGTATTTATGAGAGGAGAAGAATATTTGATAACCAGATCCAATCCTCTGATGCATATAGGAGGAAAGGCATTTGGACTGTTGGGAAAGGTAATCAAGGTGAAATAAAAATATAGACTTGACATAACCAAACAAATAAAAAGTAAAATTCATCGATGTAAAGAAGGAAAAATGAATGATCCTGTGGCAAACCACAGGGAATTCTCGAGAGTGTAAAATAAACTGTGTAAAGTTCCTCCAAATGATAAAATGAAGGAAAAGCTGTTAACCAAAGAACAGGTTCGTAAATTCATTGAAGAGAATGACATCAAGTCAATGGATGTGGAGGACATCTTCAAGAATATGTTCAAGATGGTTTTGGAAGAGATGCTCAACGCAGAACTCGATGAAGAACCCGGTTATGCGAAATACGATTACAAGAACAAGGATACTACCAACTTGAGGAATGGTTATTCGAAGAAGAAGGTCAATTCTTCCTATGGAGGTATAGGATTAGCTGTCCCAGGAAACAGGGGTTCGGAGTTTGAGCCGATAGCGATTGAATTCGGAGAGAGGGTGGAAAAATACCTGTAAAATCGAGCATGAGAGGAATTTACACAAAAACTTGAGTAAACGCCTCAAAGCCTCAGCCTCATTGTCATCTTCCAAATATTGTTGTATAATTTCTTTTAGCACGCTACTTGCTTCCTTTGAGTATATTTTTATACTCTTAGGATACAGGGTTTTCTTTTTAAATTACAGAAATTATTGTACACTAATCAGGGAAGAAGTGTAAGTTATGAAAACAAACATTGATTGTGCGGTTAATTTTGTTAGAAAAATAGAAACAAACTATGATGTAAAATCTATAAGAGTACAAAATTTAGAGGTATGGCCATTTTTAAGAACAGCATATTATTCTGCTTATAGCAATAAATATCTTTTTAGCAATGGACAAGAAAAAACATCTTTATGGACAAAAATCAAACGGGTGAAAAATATTCCTTATGGATTGAAAAATTTATTTAAAAAATATGATTATCTGGTTTTTTCCAATGCACTTGAAAGAGTGTTAGCAGATGGAAAGTATATAAATAAATTAGCTGAATTTCTCATATCGGAATTGGGAAAAGAAAGGGTACTTTTAATAGAAAATCCAGTGAAGGGCATACATTTTAAACGTTCTAAAATTGCAACAGAAAACATAATTTCGTTGGACTTTTTCCATATTTTTTCTCGCTTACCTATATCAAAATTATCAAAAAGAAAATTAATTATAAATAATAAGATAATTTTAGAGGAAATCAACAAAGAATATAAGTTAAATGTTAATTACCGTATGCTAATTTCAAGATTTCTCTGTTGTAAAGACTTATTTAGAATTTTTTATAGAATATATAAACCCAAATCTATGTTTATAAGTTGCTATTATTCCTTGATGAATCAAGCTGCCATATATGCGGCTAAAAAGGATGGTATAAAAACAATAGAATTACAGCATGGTATTATAAATAAAAAACATCCTGCTTATAATATTTTTACTAATTTAGATAAGTCATTTTTCCCTGATTATTTATTCTCTTTTGGAGATTATGTCAGAGATGTTTTTGATAGAAACAATCATTTTATAAAAAGTAAAAATGTTGTACCAATAGGTAGTATGTATATTGATTATATCAACAACGAATACGAAGCACCGAGGAAAACTATTCGGATGTTTAACAACTTTAGAAAACAATATAAAAAGATAGTAGCTATTTCATCCCAATGGATCATAGAAACTAAGCTAATAAGGTTTCTTAAAAAAGCAGCATCATTGAATAAGGATATTCTGTATATTTTTGTTCCCCGGGATATAAATAAAGATTATTCTTTTGCAAAATTTCCAGAGAACATTATCATATTAAAAGGTTTGAATGTGTATCAGGTGGTTAAGGAAGTGGATTTTCATGCTACAGTGTGCTCAACCTGTGCATTAGAGGCGCCTGCTTTGGGTATTCCAAATATTCTTATAAATATTGGTGGTTTTGCCAAAGAAAATTATTTGAATTTATTAACGAATCAAGACGTAACAAAATTTGTAGATACTGAAGAAGAATTTGTCAATACTATCTTGGATTGGAAAGCAAAAACTAAAGAAGAGATAAAGGATTTGCATAGTGGTTTTTACAAACAGAATTACAGGGAAAACTTGAGATATGCTTTACGGGTAGTGTTAGGGTGAATAAACTACAGACTCAACCTAAAAGACGAGAATTTTGTTGAACATGGTAAAACGGGAATGTTGGAAAACCTAAAGATGTAGATAGTTTGGTTAAGGCTATTGATTTTTTGTTAAGCCATCCAAAGAAGCCAAAAAATGGGAGAACAGGCTAAAAAGTTAATATTGGAGAACTATACCTGGGAGAAGAATGCAGAGAAAACAATTAAAATATATAAAGAGGTGCTCGGTGGAAGATAGATACTTTCACCTATGTCTATCTTTCAACATTCGTGTCCTCTATAAGGGGTTTTAAAAATGCCAAAGGAAAATAATAATAAGGTTTGCATTCTTACCTCTGTTCATCCACCTTTTGATGGTCGGATTTTTCATAAAGAGGCAAAAACATTAGCGAAAGCGGGCTATGATGTGGTGCTTATTGCCCAACATAACGAAGAAGAAATTATAGATGGTGTAAGAATTGTTCCTTTGCCTAAACCAAGAAATAGATTTGAGAGGATGACAAGGGTGGTATGGAGACTCTTTAGGTTAGCTTTAAGAGAAAAAGCGGATGTTTATCACTTTCATGACCCAGAGTTAATCCCTGTTGGCTTGGTTTTAAAATTGTTCGGTAAAAAGCTGATTTATGATGTGCATGAGGATGTACCCCAAGATATTCTTACTAAGAATTGGATAGGAAATTCTATTGTGAGAGAAATCGCATCGTTTTTCTTTAGTGGATTCGAAAACCTGTCTTGTACTTTTTTTAATGGAATAGTAGCAGCTACGCCAGATATTGCTAAAAAATTTCCGTCTCAAAAAACTATAACTTTAAGGAACTTCCCAATTTTGGAATTAATAGATAAAACTGAGCCCCTTGACATAAGTAAGCAGAAGCCTATAATCATATATGCAGGTGGATTGATGAAAATTAGAGGGATAAAAGAAATCGTTCAAGCTATGGAGTTCGTTGGGGATAGGGCAGAATTATGGCTTTTAGGAAAATGGGAAAATGAAGAATTTGAAAGGGAGTGTGAAAGCCTCAAAGGATGGGAATATACAAAGTATTTAGGCTATGTTCCTTATGGAAAGCATTATTCTTTTATAAAAATGGCAAACATAGGAGTAATTAACTTTTTACCATTACCTAATCAGCAAAAAGCTATGCCTAATAAACCTTTTGAATATATGGTTTGCTCATTGCCTATGATTATGTCGAATTTTTCTTATTGGCAGGGAATTTTTGGAGAATGTGCCTTATTTGCAAATTCCTATAACCCAAAAGACATTGCCGAAAAGATTCTTTATCTTTTAGATAATCCCGATGAGGCAAAAAGATTAGGTAATAATGGAAGAAAGTTAATTGAAGAAAAATATAGTTGGGAAAATGAAAGTAAAAAACTATTAGGAGTTTATAAAAAATTATGTGTGGCATAGCTGGAGTTATCAACTTAAATTATAAGTTAGTTGACGAAAAAAGTATAAGAAGAATGATAAAGGTTATTAAACATCGAGGACCCGATGATGAAGGTTATTTTGTGGATAACAATATTGGATTAGGACATTGTCGTCTTTCAATTATCGATTTGTCAAAAGCTGGGCATCAACCAATGGCAGATAAAGATAAAAGTTTGTGGATTGTTTATAATGGAGAAGTTTATAATTTCCTTGAAATTCGTAGAGAATTAGAAAGGATTGGTTATAGATTTAAATCAAACAGCGATGCTGAAGTTATTTTGTATTCTTATAAAGAGTGGGGGGAAAGATGTGTTGATAGGTTTAATGGAATGTGGGCATTTGCTATTTGGGATAAAAAGAGAAAAGAATTATTTTGTTCTAGGGACAGGTTCGGTATTAAACCATTTTATTATTTTTTTGACGGAAAAACTTTTGCTTTTGCCTCAGAGATTAAATCCCTGTTAGAGCTCGATAT
>QNAT01000104.1 GCA_003641555.1 Thermotoga sp. | reverse complement strand
TACTTGTGCAGGCTCGATTCTCATGGCAAAGGAGATTGTGGATGATGATAGAGTGGTGCCCCTACGCCTCATGGATATTAGTGTAAGGAGAAACTTCTTCGGAAGACAGAGAGAGAGTTTTGAGACGGATTTAGAGATAAAGGGTATAGGTAAATACCATGCCGTGTTTATAAGAGCACCTATAATTGAGAAATGTATGGGGAATTGTGAAATACTTGCCACTATAGAAGATAAAATTGTTATGGCTCGTGAGGGTAGACATTTTGCACTGGTATTCCATCCAGAGTTAACATCAGATTATCGCATATACAAGATACTCTTCCAACTGTGATGGGGCTTTATTTCCACTGGAACTTATTTAACAATTCTTGGCTTGGATATCACTGCTTTAACTTTTCTACCTCTAATATCCACATACACTTCTGTGCCCACCTTAATATAAGGCCTTCTAATATAACCAAGACCTATGCCAGTATTAAGAACTGGAGAAATAGTACCACTGGTAATGTATCCTATCCTTTCATTATTTTTATAAATGGAATATCCATGTCTGGGCATACCTCTTTCCTTAAGAATTACACCACGAAACAGATCATATTTCTTCTCTTCTTTCATTTTAAGAAGAGTGTCTCTGCCTATGAACTCATGATCCCAATCTATTGTCCAAGATATTCCTGCTTCAAGGGGAGTTCTAGGTTCATCATGTGGATGGAAGTCTTGCCCGCTTAAAAGAAATCCCTTTTCCAGACGAAGTGTATCTCTTACTCCAAGTCCACATGGCTCTATTCCATATTTTTTCCCTTCTCAAGAACCAATTTCCATAGTTTCTCTATATTCTCATTTGGAACAACAAACTCAAAACCATCCTCTCCTGTATAACCAGTTCTTGAGAGAAATGCTTTATTTTCTGAAAGAATATTTCTTTTAACTTCTATATCTTTAATATCTACAAGAGTAGCATGGAAAGGGGGTAGTTTAGATAAATCCTCCTCCACTATTTCTTGAAGTACTTTCTCTGCATGGGGGCCTTGAACAGCTATTGATGAAAACTGAGAGGATACATTCTTTATATTGACATCATAACCCCCGGAAAGAGAAAACATCCAGTGGTAGATGAGCTCTGAAGTTGCAGCATTGGGAACGACAAGATACTTATCCTCTAATTTTGTCACTATGGTATCATCAATAAGTATACCTTTATGATTTATAAACGCTGTGTAAGTAGCTTTTCCCACTTTTACTTTTGAGAAATCAGAAGGAAGTATGTAACTTAAAAACTCTGTAGATTCCCTCCCCTCTACAATTATGTCTCCCATGTGAGATACATCAAAAACACCCACTGCTTTTCTTACTGCCATGTGCTCCTCTATAATTCCCTTATACCAAAGCGGCATATGAAAACCTGCAAATTCTGTCATCCTCGCTCCCCTCTTCACATGAATATCATGCAAAGCTGTAGTTTTCATAATCATCATTTTGATATCTGTAAACTTGCAATAAATACTTTTTTTCTTTATTTCATCTCCAGTGGAAAAGAGGTGTGTGTGAGCTACTCCCCTCCAGAGTTGGAGTTTCACATGGTTAGGGCTGGCTCACAACCTCTGGCTGAAGCGTATAGCCCCAGCCTTTTTGCCCCATCTCTCCTAATTCATCATCTTGTTAAAAAGCGAGACTTTCTTAGTGACACTTTGTGAGTTACCGTAACAAATAAATATAAGCTCAAAATAAACACAAAATGAGAATCTACACAAATCTGGTGAGTGTTATGAAAAGGCTTGTGATCAAAGATTTGGAGAAATGCGTTGGTTGCGGTCTTTGTATGTATGCATGCTCCCGAAAATTTGCTAAAAAGCCTGAAATAGGAAATAGCAATTCTGCAATTCTTGCCATTAGCCTGAGCGGGTTTGAGAGAGGTGCTACGGTAATATTCTGCCACGCATGCATTGACCCACCTTGCGCACAAGTGTGCCCTACTGGCGCATTGAAACCGAAAAAAGGCGGTGGTGTGGTATACAACGAAAATCTGTGTTTGGGGTGTAAATACTGTATGAATGCTTGCCCTATAAACGCTATATTTGAGAGAGAAGACGGTAAGATTGCTGTATGCATCCATTGCGGCTACTGCAGCAATTACTGTCCGCATGGAGTTCTTGCCTATGAGGAGGTGGAAGCATGAGGGATGCTGTGCTGATCATCGACCTCAGCAACTACAGCTATGAGATTGAGCATCGTCCCAACCTCTTTGAAGAGTGGATCGGTGGGGTTGGTGTTGCCGTTCAACTCTTGAAAGAGCAGATGAATCCAAAAGCAGATCCGCTTACCGAAGAGAACGTAATTGTATTTGCAACAGGCCCCTTCACACCCGCCTATCCCTTAGCGTCGAAGACGGTCGCGCTGTTTAAAAGCCCTCTAACGGGCAACCTTGGAGAGAGTCACGCCGGTGGAAGAACCGCAACTTCAATTGCCAACGCTGGTTACGGGGCGATCGTCATAAAGGGAAAGAGCAGAAAGCCGGTTTATTTGGTAATAGAAAATGGAAAGGTGCACTTCAAGGATGGCAGGGCTTTGTGGAGTATTCCAGACTCTCTCGTCGTGGGTAGGATACTGGCAGAGAACGAACCGGGTAGAGGAATAAGAACCGTAATGAGGATCGGCGGAGCGGGGGAAAAGCTTGTGAGGTATGCCTGCGTAACAACCGAAACGTACAGACACTTCGGGAGACTTGGACTTGGAGCAGTTTTTGGCAGTAAAAGGTTAAAGGCCATTATTGTAAGAGGTAGGAAGAAGTATGTGCCAGCTGACGGAAAAAAGTTCAGGGAAGTTTACGATGAAATATTCAAAAAGGCGATAGAGTCCGATGCCATGAAAAAGTATCATCTTCTCGGAACTGCTGCCAACATCCTTCCCTTAAACGAATTAAACTCCTTGCCTACAAGAAATCTTCAGTCGGCGAGATTTGAAAACGCTGAGGAAATAAGCGGAGAAGCTCTTGCCGAACACAATCTTGGGCGGAGAATTGCGTGCAGTCATTGCCCGATCGCATGCATACATCTCGCAACGCTAAGAATTCCGTACGAGAACGAACCGTATTTCTATAAGACAATAATGATATCCTATGATTACGAGCTAATCTATTCTCTTTGCTCTATGGTTGGCGTCGGAAGCAGGGACGGCTTGCTGAGGCTTATTCATAAGGTCGAAAGCTACGGTCTTGATGCTATCAGCACAGGCGTCTGCCTTGCATGGGCTACTGAAGCTTTAGAGAAAGGTATTCTGAGCGAAAAAGATACGATAATAAAGCTGAGCTTCGGAGATATTAAAGGTTACTTAAAAGCGATAGACTACCTCTACGAGCAGCCCAACGACTTCTACAGGCACCTTGCGATGGGAGTAGAGCATGCATCCGATGTTTACGGAGGAAAGGTTTTTGCTCTTGCATTCGGCGGTAATGAGATGCCCGGCTACCATACGGGATATGCCGCACACCTCGGATACGCAACAGGCCTGCGTCACTCACATCTCGACTCAGCTGGCTACAGTATAGACCAGAAAGAGAAGAGTTTGACACCCAAGGAGTTAATCGATAAGTTAATTGCAGAGGAATGCTGGAGGCAAGTGCTCTCAAGCTTGGTGGTTTGCTTTTTCGCAAGAAAAGTATACACCTCAGACGTTATTTCTAAAGCTTTCGAGCCACTTGGGGTTGAGATCAGCGAGGACGAGTTGAAGAAGAAAGGGGAGGAGATATATAAAGAGAAACTCAGGCTCAAAGTTAAAATGGGTTTCAATCCGGAAAATCTGAGATTTCCAAAGAGAATATTCGAGACTGAATCCCTTCAGGGAAAGTTGGATGAAAAGTTTATCGAGGAAGCAAAGAAATATTATGTAAGAAGTGTGAATGAGGTTATCGGATTAGGATCTTCCCCACATTACACGCTGATAACCTCTGAATAACCCTCTTTTCCCGAAACCGAGCTTAATCGTTATCCCCGTTAGTAGGACAGAAAGGAAAAATCAAATCCCCCATCCTGAAAGCTTTCCCCAGCTTGATTACATATTCGATTATACTCCTCAAAGTCTTTAGATCCTCCTTTAACCCTTTAAACAGCTCCTATCTTTCTATCCCTTTCGTTTAGGAGGTATAATGAGGTAATTGCTATAGAAAGCATGCAAGTTGTTTTATTTAGATATATAACACTAACCCAAGCCATGAAAGGGAATTATCAAAGCGATTTACGAAAGAAAAATTAAATATCTTAAATTAATTTCTTTAATTTCTAATGAAAGTCCCGGTTATCCTGGCTGGTGGAAAGGGAGCGAGACTCTGGCCAGTAAGCAGAGAAGAGTATCCAAAACAGTTCTGTGAAATTTTTGACGAGTCGCTGTTCTCAAAAGCTGTGAGGGGAGCTCTGATTTTCTCAAAGCCTGAAGATGTTTATATTCGTAACAAATAAAGCTCACGAGTTTCTTGTTAAGAGAGATCTTGAGAGAATGAATGTGGAAATTCCAGATGAGAACGTTCTCCTTGAGCCTGAAATGAGAGGAACTCTTCCTGCAATTTATTTCACTGCGATGAAGATCAGAGAGAGGAAAAAGGACTACTCGTCGCTGTTCTCCCCGCAGATCATTATATTGAGGAGAATGAAGAGTATCGGAAGAGCCTTCGAAGAAGCCTTCAGAGTGGCTAAAAGGCACATAGTTACCTTCGGAGTCGTCCCGAGAAGACCTCACACCGGATATGGATACATAAAGCCAGGGAAGAAATTAAAGGGGTTTGAAAACGCTTTTGCTGCGGAGAGATTTGTTGAAAAACCGGATGATGAGACTGCGAGGAGATATCCGAACGAAGGCTACCTCTGGAACAGCGGAATGTTTGTCTTCACATTGAGAACTCTCGAAGAGGAGTGCAGAGAACATCAGCCAGAACTGGTGGAGATGCTGGAAAAGGAAGGAGAAGAGGCTTACAAACTTCTTCCGGAGATCTCCTTTGATCGGGGAATCATGGAGAAGACTTCTAAGGCAACAGTCATCAGACTGAGCACCCTATGGAGCAACCTCGGAAGCTTCGACTCTCTCTACGAGATTTTCGAAAAAGAGGTTACTACAGTGAGAAGAGTTGAGGATATGAAAAATCTGGATTATCTTATAATCCCGGGTGGGGAAAGTACCACCATCTCCAAGCTTATGATCAAAAGTGGAATATATGATGAAATTCTAAAAATGACAGAGAAAGGGGGGCTTGGGGTTATAGGCACCTGCGCCGGCTCTATTCTAATGGCAAAAGATGTTGTGGATGATAATAAGGTTATTCCTCTAAAGCTTATGAATATTAGCGCGCGTAGAAACTTCTTCGGAAGACAGAGAGAG
>QNAT01000103.1 GCA_003641555.1 Thermotoga sp. | reverse complement strand
CAAGTCAAATGAACCAAAGAAAAAATCAAGGCTATGACGAAATTTGCTAAAATTCTTCATAAAAATATTAAAAATGGGTGGACTCGCTTCGCTCAGACAGTATCATTTTCTTAACGCATTTTTCCTCGAATTCCTTAACGCAAATTTCGTAATGCCGACTTAAATTCAGAAACAATTACATCTTGCATCATACTTTAATTAATGTTTTCTCTGTGTCTCTATGGCTGACCCGATCCAGATGTTAAATGATCTTCATTTTGCAATGATTATATATAATCACATCTTTGAAGATCAAGTGGCAATTTTTTGAACTGTTCCACTTTTTTTGATATAATAAGGATGAGATTAAAACACAAGGAGGTGAAATCTCATATTGAGGATATCCTTAATATGAGGGAAAAGATGCGTTTAGATCATGTTAATGGAATTAGCCAGATACAACCAACGCAATTGAATCAACAGCCCCCACAAACTCAGCAAATCAACACGAATAACGAACAGAGGAATCGCGTCGATCGGCAAAATCGGCAACACACTCAAAATAGAATTAATGAGGCAGTAAGGCAAACTAACACCGAAGCGGCAAATCGTGTGCGAATGAACGCTAACAATCTTGCAGTAAGGAATCGGCAGCTTAATAATGCTCTTAATACCTTGAGGAATCAAACTAATACCTTTCAGCAGAATCCCGCGCGTAATCTTATAGGATAATTAGCTGGCATTGGGGTCGTGGCGCAACAGGGAGCGCGCTTCCTTCGCAAGGAAGAGGTAGCGGGTTCGAATCCCGTCGACTCCACTATGTCAAATTTATTAGGAGACGTATCTCGTATACTCTTTCCGACATATTGTCTGATCTGTGGAAAAGAAACCCATGGAGAACTGGTATGTGAGGAATGCCTTCGAGAAGTGAAAAGAACAAAAGGATTGAGATGTGTGAAGTGTGATCTACCTCTAAAATCCGCACCGAAAGATGGCATGTGCAAAAGGTGTAAAAGAAGAAAATGGAGTTTTAGTTACAACAGATCTTATGGAACATACAGTGGAACTTTAAAGAAATTGCTCATCGAGTTAAAGTATCATGACCATCCCCGACTGGCAGTTCTGTTTTCTTCTTATCTCATTAAGCTTATAATGGATTCGGATCTAAATCTCAACAAATCTATCATAACTTTCGTCCCATTAAGTAATAGAGCTAAAAGAAATAGGGGATACAACCAGACATATCTAATGGCAAGAGAGATTTCAAAGCGTTTAGGTATCCCATGTTATTCTGTACTTAAATTCAGGAGGCAACCTCTGGAGCAAATAAACTTGAGTGAGGAGGAAAGATTAGAAAATATGAAGGACATTTTTACTGTGGACAAGAACTACATAGTAGATGTAATAGGCAAAAATGTGATATTGATCGATGATGTATTTACAACTGGTGCAACAGTAGAAGGTTGTTCGCGGGCACTGAAAACGTATGGAGCTCAAAGGGTTTGCTCCTTTACCGTTGCAAGATCAAAATGGCAAGGGAATAAAAGGTGATGGAGATGGGAGAATTCGCTTATTGTGCCATGTGCGGAAAGTTATTCATCAAGAGAGGAACTGGTGATCTGTGCCCACAATGCCAGGAAATAGAAGATGAAAAATTCTCAAAGGTGGAATCTTATCTCTGGGAGCATCCGAACTCCTCGATTCCAGATGTTTCAGAGAAAACAGGTGTAGAAAAGAAGTGGATCCTGAGGTTCATAAAAAAAGGTAGAGTTATTAACAGAACTACTCCTTATCCTTGTAAAAGATGTGGGAAGCCTATTACTCATGGGGAGTAATGTGAGGAATGTCTGGCAGAGTTGCGAAAGGAAAGTTTAAGAGTCAAAAGGGCATTGAGGGAGAAGATAAGAAGAGATAAAATGTATATCAAGGAAAATAAAAAGAAGAAGGAAAAAGGGTAAACTTTTCCCATTTTTTGCCGATATATAAGATAGAATTGGAAACTTTAAAGGGGTGAATGAGATGGATGGAATAGGAAAGATAAACGAAGTTTTTGGGAATCAAGGATATAAAAAGAAAATTCAAAATACTCAAGAAACAAAGGGAAAGAAGAAAGTGTTTCTCGAAAAAGATAAGCTGGAGATCTCTGCGAAGGGAAGAAGTCTTGCTGAGATCAATCGAGAGGCCTCTCGTGTTCCTCTGGTTCGAGAAGAAGTAGTCAGAAAGTTAAAAGCACAGATAAGAAGTGGCAGTTATAAGATTGATCCAGATAGAATAGCCAGGAATCTCGTGAACAAATGGTTTTCTGGAAAAGGATGAAAATAATGGATAGCTATCTCGAGGTTTTTACCAGTACTTTAGATGAAGAGATCAAATGGTATAAAAGATTGAAAGGCTTGCTTGAGAAAAAACGTTCACTCATTCTAATAGGAGATATCGAAGAGCTAAGAAAGGTTATATCAGAAGAAAAATCGTATATATCTACTCTACAGAAACTCGATCTCAAGAGGCAGGATTATTTCGATGTCCTCGTGGATTCCTATGGGGTTGAAGCAAAAAATGTAGGAGAGTTGCTTTTTTATCTGCAAATCGCAGAGAGAAAACAGCTGGAAGAAAGAGTTACCAAGCTCTTGAAACTTCTCAATACGGTGGCTATGATCAATATTGGAATAAACGACCTTCTACAGCTCAATTTAGGATATATAGGACTCCTTCTCGATCTGGTGATAAAACCTACCAGGTCTATTAAAGCTTATGACAGCATCGGTAAAAAAGAAGATGGAGATAAAACATTACCCATAATAGATTTGAAGGGGTGAAATATGCCAGGTCTTTCGATATTTGGATCCTTGAATACAGCAATACTTGGAACCTATGCACAGAAGGCAGGGATGTCTGTTGTTTCACATAATGTATCGAATGCTAACACGGATGGCTATTCCCGCCAAAGAGTAGATCTGGAAACCACTCTTCCGTTAACTGTTCCGACCATTGGGGGGACAATGGTTCAATTCGGAACAGGTGTTCAACTCAAAAGGATAGAACGAATACGTGATGCTTTCTTAGATAGACAGTACCGACATATCAATCAATACTTGAATAAATGGCAAAACACGTTTGAAAATCTTCACATGGTTGAGGAATTGTTCAACGAACCTTCCGATAATGGTATAAGAAATCTCCTCGATAGATTCTGGCAAGCTGTCGAAGAATTATCTAACTCACCTTCTGATGAAGCCGCAAGGGCACAGTTGGTAGAAACTGCGAAAGAATTGGGTGTGAGTTTAAAAAACGTTTATTCGGAACTGCAGGGATTTCGAAAACAGGTTGACAATGAAATAGTGAATATAACTGATAAAATCAATACCATTACTGCTCAATTGGCTAATCTGAATGGAAAGATAAGGGTTTCTTCTCTCTCTTCGGGACAGCCAAATGATTTACTGGATAAAAGAGATAAACTTCTCGATGAATTATCGGGATTGATAGACATAAATGTAAAAGAAAAGAATAACGGAGAAGTTAAAGTTCTCTTAGGTGCACAGGGAATCGTTGTAGGCAATACAAGTGTCCCATTTGAGATCCGAGAAAGGTCAGATGGCAGCACCTTTCATGATATTTACCTGTTCAACAACCGTGTTCAGGTTAACAACGGTAAATTGAACTCACTCTTCTCACTCAGAGATGATATTCTAAAGAAATATACGAATAAATTGGATGAATTCTCCTTCGAATTCATAGACAGGGTCAATGAAATACACGAGTCTGGTTTTGGCGCTAATGGTGCTCATGGGGTGGATTTTTTCAAACCGTTTGAAGTAAAGGATGATACTGTGTACAAAATAATGGGAAAGTATGGTGTGGTTTCATCTTCAGCCCTTTTATCAAACGTGAGCTCTATAGATGAGAAAACATACAGGATATCTATAAACGATACAGACATTTCTGTAAATGCTTCAAAAGAATCTTTGCAAGACTTGATAGATAAGATAAATGCATTGAAATCTGGGGTAGAGGCATCTTTAGGTCCTGATAATCAACTCGCTTTGAGGGCAACTGCCAGTGTATCTTATGATCTTGCATCAAATGTAACGATAAATGACAAGGATGGATTGCTGCAGTCACTGGGTTTTACCGTTGATTCTCATAATATGTTGGACTACTCCACTTATCTTGACGAATCAAAAGATGAGCATGATTATATGCTTGGTACACCGAAAGAAGGTGCGGCGCTCAAGGTAGATGTGAATGGGCTCGTTGAAAATAATCCATTGTATATAGCCGCAGACGCTGGTAAATCTACCGATACGAATGGTGATGGATTGATATCCGATGATGAAAAGGAAGCATTGGGCCCAGGAAGTAATTCAAACGCTTTAAAGATAGCTGCTCTGAAGACCCAGCACGTGTTGCATAACTGCAGCATGTCTTTCAACGATTTTTTCACAGGGTTAATTTCAGAATTGGGCACAGATTCAGAAACAGCAAAAAATCTATGGCATAACAACGAGATCATGATAAAACAGGTAACAAATGAAAGAGAAAAAGTAAAAGGGGTTTCTATAGATGAAGAGATGTCGAAGATGGTACTCTACCAGCATGCCTTCAATGCATCGGCACGTGTGGTTACGGCGATCGACGAAATGTTAGATAAGGTAGTCAACGGGCTCGGTATAGTTGGTAGATAAAGCGAAACGAGTTTAAGGAGAAGAGGTGAATGTATATATGCCTATAAGGGTCACACAGAACATGTTAAACAATAGTTTATTGTACAACCTCCATAGTATAATGGCAAGATTGAATAAATATCAGGATCAACTCGCAAGTGGGAAAGAGGTTCGTTTTCCTTCTGATGATGTCGTTGCTGCTACGAGGATCTCAACACTATCTACAAACTTAAAAGAGATCAAGCAATACGGCAATAATATCAGTGAAGCACGCGCATTCATCAATCAGACAGATTCTTCTCTCCAGGAATTGTTGAGTATCATGCGAAGAGTGAAAGAATTAACGATAAGAGGAGCAAATGGTACCCTAACGCAGGAAGATCGTGAAGCAATAGCAGTGGAGATGCGTGAATTAAGAAAACATGTTGTCCAGATCGCTGCTTCCGATGTCGGAGGTAGGCATATCTTCTCCGGTGCAAAAGATGGAATAACACCTTTCAAAGATGACGGTACGTTGAATACACCTGAGTCGAGTGATGATGTAAACTACTTCGATCAGCATTTAAAAGTGCAATTAGGAAACGGAGTATACAGACAATATACTTTGAATGTGAAAGATGTATTCTTGAGAGGTGTTACCTACAGAGGGCAAACGGCTTTGAATAATATATCTAAACCGCTCAACGATCTTCTCAGTCTTTCGACAACCTCTGGAACCATTGCTTTTACAGACAAAACAACGAGTAAGTCCTTTAACATAACTTAT
>QNAT01000102.1 GCA_003641555.1 Thermotoga sp. | reverse complement strand
GATAGCCAGAGAAAGTGCCAGTGCCAGGACGGCTACACCGATAACGATGGCGGTGAGTACCAGTGCCTGAGGAACAGGATCGACCATGCTGCTGGCTTTTATATCGGGGCTGGAGAATATAGGGGCAGTTCCACCTTTAATGTATCCTATGGAGATGAGAAAAAGATTAACACCGGTATCTATGATGTTAAGCCCCATGATGATCCTTATGAGATTATGTTTAACTAATACGATATAAAGACCTATAAATATGAGTCCAAAGGCACCTATGTAATACATGTAATCGTATAAAACATTCATTCGCTTTCCTCCAACATGTTATCGATGATAGTTGCCAATTCCGAACCCACCTTAAACCCAATGGCAACGTTGATGATGGGAATTATCCCGGCACTGAACAACGTTCTTATTGTTCCCTTTGGTAAGAAGTTCAGTAGAAAATACCCACCAAAGATCAAACCAAGTAATCCAGTTATTACGAAGATCAATCCTCCCAGAGATTCTGCAGTCTTAGCTTTCCTCTCGTTTACTCTCCTTCCACGACAACCCAGATATATCAAGAGAAAAGCAGATGCGATGATCGCTCCTCCCTGGAATCCACCACCGGGTGTGAGGTGTCCATGTACGAAGATGTAAGTACCAAGAAGGAGTATAAATGGGAATAAGAATCTGCAACCAGTAGAAAGGATCAAACTCGCTGGTTCAATCATTTTTTTATCAACCTTTTTCTCAACAGTAGCAAAGGCAGCTCCTACACCAAGAGCAGCGATGAATAGTACAGTAACCTCACCCAATGTATCAAAACCACGGTAGTTGATCACCACAGAGGTTACTATGTTGGGAGCACCCGTTTCTCTTATACCGTTACCAATGTAATATTTACCTACCCTGGTCTTAGGTGTACCAAAGGGAATCTTCTCCAACATCAATATAACTCCAAATGCAATTATGATCAACAGGATAATGCCAATTATTCTCCTCATTCTTTATCCTCTCTCTTCCTCGTCTTCCTTATAGCGATGACAAAGATAGCCGTGGTTAAAGCTGCTCCTACAGAAGCCTCAGCCATTGCAACATCAGGAGCCTGCAAGAAATAGAAGAGTATAGAGGCTATTAGACTCACCAGAGCCATTGCAACAACCGCATTT
Source organism: Thermotoga sp. (assembly GCA_003641555.1). Taxonomy (GTDB): domain Bacteria; phylum Thermotogota; class Thermotogae; order B3-G13; family B3-G13; genus B3-G13. The sequence continues at coordinate 4,298 of QNAT01000102.1, read as the reverse complement.
ATCAAGCTTTTAAAAACATAAACAGCTATCGCTCCTATCAACATGAGGAGTATCAAAAAAAATTGAAAAAGCATCATTTCTTACCTTCTTTACAGAAATCTTTACTCTTGTTCACAACTGTTTTCTTACAAAGAGGAACTCCACTCTTACAACTCGCTCTTCCCAGAGCATGACTGGAGATTGGATTACTAAGAAGGATGAATACCGCAATGATAAGGCATTTCCAGAACCACGTGGGTTCCATTATTCCCACTCCAATAATACTGGAGAACGCTCCTAAAGTGGTACATTTTGTACCAGCCTGGAGTCTATTATACACATCAGGAAGTCGGAATATCCCTAAACTTCCTAAAAATAGAAATATCACACCAAACCCTGTAACGAGCATCCCCACTAAATGCACTTAAATACCCCTTTCCAGATACCTGGCAATGGCAACTGCTCCTATAAAGGTAAGTACCGCATAGACAAGAGAAACATCCAGATAAATGGATCTCTTAAAGGTATATCCTAAAATAACCAGAAGTGCAGTAGTAACCGTTGATACAGTATCTACCGCTACTGCTCTATCCGGAGCCGTTGGTCCTTTTATCATTCTCAAGAGACAGAGGATCACACCTGCCCCAATGATCACAAGGAATACTATTTCTTCCATCGCAATTTATGCCCCGCATCCTGGGCAGCCAGAACCAAAGGATATATCGTAGGAGCCGAAGTAAGACATGGATGAGTAGCCATTTGTAGAGTTTCCAATTCACTAAGAGCGCTTCTCTTCTGTATCGCTATACCAATGGCATTTATCAGCTCTCCACAGGATGTACCTCCAGCTACCTGTCCGCCCATAATAATTCCCGAATATCGTGAGAAGAGTAATTTGACTTTCATCTTATTGACGTTTGGCATTGTAGAGGGATGTTTATCTGCAGCCTCCGCATTACCGACCACCACATCAAAACCTTCTTTTTTAGCCCTGTTTTCTGTCAAACCTGCCGAACCCAGGGCTAAACCATTCACATAAGTTGAATATATTCCTATTGTACCTTTGTTTTCACGCACTACCTGTAATCGATATAAATTCGAACCAGCGATCCTTGCTTCCGCTGTAGCAGTCGAGGCAAGCATAACAGGGGTACCCTTTCTGGTGAAGAAATCCCTCTTTATAGCACAATCTCCTACAGCAAAGATATCAGGATCAGTTGTCCTCATATATTCATCAACCCAGATACCCTTGCCTTTCCAGGCATCCAGACCCGCATCTTGCGCCAGCTCCACATTTGGAAACGCTCCGATACCTAAAACTACACAGCCTATCTCTATCTCATTTCCATTCGATAACCTTACTTTTTCTACTCTTTCCCCTCCAATAAATTCTTCGACTCGGGTATCGGTTAAAATATTCACTTCTTCTTCTTCTAATTTTTTCTTTGCAAGTTCTGAAAACTCCGGATCAAAGGAATTGGCAAGCAAATTCGGCAGCATCTCTGCCAGATAGATCTTTGCATCACCTACTTTGGCGATCTCATCAGCAAACTCTATTCCGATGAACCCTCCGCCCAGGACCAGGACATTCCTGCATCTTTTTATATCTTCTACCAAACCTTTGAGATAATCCATATCTTTGTATACAGGATAAACACCTTTTTTATCAATACCTGGAATCGGGGGAAGAGTGGGGTTGGAACCAATGGCTAAGATCAACTTTTCATATCCATAAACATCTTCGCTCTTAGTAATAACTACCTTCTTGTCACGATCTATCTTAGTTATCTCATCTACGATCACTTCGATGTCCATCTTTTCCAGAGAAGCAGTCGATAACTTATTTTCCTCCGGATCTTTCAAGCTCGAGATCATATAAGGAATCCCACAGGGTATCACACCCTTTTCTACTGACTTCATCAGAATGATCTTTTTGTCCAGATAATACTTGTGAGCAGTAACTGCGCTTATAACTCCTGCTGGCCCTCCCCCTGCTACCAGTATATCAACTTTTCTTTCCACTTATCTTCACTCCTTTCTCAAAGATTTTTACGGACGATTACACTATTTATGCAAAGATCACTTTTAAATATTTTTCAAATCTCTCTCCAATGATCTTGGTTGTCTCATCGATATTCTCTGCCTTTACGTTTATCCAATGAATAAGGAGCTTATCACCCAATATATCCAAAGTAAATGTTCCTGGAGTCAGCGTGATAGAATTAGCGAGGATCATCTTCGCAATATCGGATTTGAGATGGGTTTGAATGATGACGATCCCTGGTTTAATTGGCATCTTAGGATGGATAACCCTGTAGGCAACATCGAAATTCGCCTTTAGTATTTCCTTGAAAAGCACGAGTATGTATATCAATAAGAATATAAACCTCTTTATAGTAAATGACGGCAAATCCAACTTTAGATATTCTTTACTTATCACTATTGAAAGGACAAGACTTATGAGGATACCAATTACCAGTTCTTGCAAATGAAAGCTCGAAGTAAAGGCAAGCCATACCAATATCAGAAGGACAAAAAGATATATAAAAGATCTACTCTTTTCCCTAAAAGAATATGATGTAGACGACATCTACAAACCTCCATATTTTCTTCAAAACCTATTTTATCTTACAATTCAGTAATTTCTAAAGCCTCAATATCTCTTTGTGAAAATCATTATAATCTATATTTTTTTGATTGTCAAGTATCCCACAGATCCAAATTCCCAGATAGAAACTATAAAGAGAATAAAGTCACAAAGTTTATCTAATCTTTTTTGAAAATTCGGCAGAACTTCGAAATCACTTTGTGAAATCTCTGGGCATTTTTAGCAAAATTGATAAATTACTAAATGAGTATCTTTTTCATCATCTTAAATTGCCTTTTATCACACGCGAATGCTCGACATATCTTCTTAAAACACAAGCACTGTTCTTTTGCGAGAATTGTGAATTTTCTCATAATGCAGATTTGATTGGAGCAGAAAAACACGAGAAGAATAGTGAATCAATTAAGTCTGATAGATACCCAATCTACCCTGCCGTGGGAGTATCCGGTAAAGGTCTATGGAGAAAGGGAAAAAGTTCTCCCTACGAAGCAGGAACCAGTGGAAAAGGGAAATCAATTACCACACTGCAAGGAATATCCTCGTTTTGGGAAGAGAGAGTCGTCAAGATCTCATAACTCTTGATATGAAGATCATCCTCAATAACTGCATTATTGCCATAGCAGCTCCAGCAACGTAGGTCATAGCTGCAGCACCCAGCACTTTACGAGTTGCTGCCAATTCGTCTTCAGGCATCATATACGCGTCCAGCATCTTGAGTGCTCGTGAACTGGCATTAAACTCAACCGGGAGTGTTAGAAGAGAAAAAAGCACTGCCCCAGAGAAAAATATTATACCGATCTTTATCATCCAACCCGACCAAAAGAGCAATCCTATTATGAAGAGTATCCATGCCAATTGAGACGTAAAACTAACGGCAGGAACTATCGCATTCCTCAATTTAAGTGGGATATAACTCTCCTGATCTTGAACCACATGTCCGATTTCATGTGCCACAATTCCGAGAGATGCAACGGAACTGCTATTATAAGTACTTTCAGAAAGGCTCACTATCTTTTTTTTGGGATCGTAGTGATCGGTTAGATTTCCAGTTATCCTTTCTACAGGAACATCATAAATGCCATTCGCATTCAAAAGTTGTTTTGCCAGTTGAGCACCTGTTAACCCAAGAGAACTCCTCACATGCGAATATTTAGCAAATCTTGAACTAACCAACCCCTGAGCCCATATGGCAAGTATTATTGCTGGTATCAAGAATATAACCGTCGGATCAAAGAAAAATGGAAAAAACATGTTTTTCACCTACCTCCTCGAGTATTTTTGTTCTATTTGACTATATTATACATCATCTGGTTCAAAAATGTATAGCACAAAATTCCAGATAGAAACCAAAAAGAGGGTAAACCCATAAAGTTTGTCTGCACTTTTTCAAAAATTCAGTAAAACTTCGAAATCATCTCAGCAATTACGTCTTTTTGAAAAAATCACCAGGATTACGGTGATTATTGAAGTTTTGAGTTTTTGTCTGGCAAAGTTGAGTCAAAGTTGCACTTGAAGTTTCTCAGAATCGTCTGGAAAACGAACTCTTAACCTCTATTCAATAATAAGAACTTCATATCCACCGTATGAAAAATCAGTTTCAGAAATAGTCTGCTGTTTTACAGAACCTTCTACCTTTAAAAAGATATCATCCTGCACAATGGCATAGCGTAAGATTACAGTATACTGCTTGTTCAAAGATTCAATGAACTTT
>QNAT01000101.1 GCA_003641555.1 Thermotoga sp. | reverse complement strand
GGTATAGTATTGATCTCCAGAACATAAAATTCATCATTCTGATCAATTATACCATCAACACGTCCAAATCCTTTACATCCCATAAGCTTAAACGCCTTCAATGCGGTCTCTTTGATCTTTTTGGATACCTTCTCACCCAACGATGCTGGGCATTCGAACTCCGTCATACCAGATGTATATTTGGCAATATAATCGTAAAATTCTCTCTTAGGCATTATACGTAATATTGGTAAAGCAGTTAGTATACCATTTATCTCCATTATTCCTACTGTAACTTCTTGCCCTCTTATATATTCCTCAGCAAAATAACCGTCTTCGAGCGGATTCTTTATGGGTTCATGAACGATCTCAACTCCGATACTTGAACCTCCTTTTACAGGTTTTATAACGAACGGAGGCTCTTGCGAACCTTCTTTCAAACTGAGTACACGGGGTGTTAAGATGCCGCTACCGTTCAACATCTTTTTCGTTATCAACTTATCCATACACATTGCGCTCGCGGTTACACCAGAGCTCGGATAACACATCCCCATGAAGTTAAGGATTGCCTGCATAGTTCCATCTTCACCGAATTCTCCATGGAGTGCTATGAAAACGAGATCGGGTTTGTAATCTTTTAACAAACGTGTGAAATTTATATCCACAGGATCCACAAGTAAACAACTGTATCCTAATCTCTTCAAGGCATTCATCACGTTATTTCCACTCATATGAGATATTTCTCTCTCATTTGATCTTCCGCCTGCTAATACTGCGACCCTAAACTTCATTTTTTTTATACATCTCCTTTAATCTTTTCGATACAGGTTGCGGGACGAAACAAGATACATCTCCTCCAAACATAGCGATTTCTTTAACAGCAGATGATGTGACATACATGTACTTCTCACTTGTCATTAGAAAGACCGTTTCCATCCTGGGTAATAGCTTTCTATTTGCCAGAGCCATTTGAAATTCGTACTCGAAGTCCGAAAGAGCACGCAAGCCCCGAACTACCGAGAATATCCCCACTTTTTTTACATAATCAACGAGCAATCCCCCGAAGTGAGAGACTTCGATACGGCTATCGATGTCTTTTACAGAGGCTCTTACCATATTCATACGTTCCTCAATCGAAAACAGAGATTTTTTGTTGGGATTTATCATGACACATATTACCAGACCATCGAAGATCTTCAATGCCCGTTTTATCACATCTATATGACCATTGGTTATCGGGTCAAATGTACCGGGATATATAGCCTTTTTCATAAAATCTCTCCTTTTTATACAAAGTTTGATATTGTGTACCGATCCTACTTACGATCTTTCTGAATACAGCAGGTCAAATAAAGCTGCTTTGATCCTATTTCTTAATGTTTCGTTATCAACGATTTTTTTATAAAAATTCATATTGCTATTTAGCAATTTATTCAATTCCTGCTCAAAATATTTATCAAATACTACTTTAACATTTTCCTTTGAGTTATGTTCCATCTTGTTCATTAATTCTTTATTCTTTAAAAGATTGTCTTTAACCCTTCCTAAGAAAACCTTATCATCATTTGTAAAGTTTGTTCCAAAGGCATCATTGAGGTCTTTGATAATTTTTGATAGCGGTTCGTTATAGTCCTGTCCCGCATCTGCCACTATACTTGAAATTGGATTTAACTCTCCAGATGATGTTAAATAAATTGCTTCTTCGCCTCTCTTTACAATTTTATACGAATCAATATCCACATCCTGCAAAACACCGAATGAAAGGGGATTGTTTATCGTTGGAAGTTTTTTATTTAAGAATTTGTTAAATATATAAATCTTTTCGAGATTAACATCTGAAAAGGGGATAAGTTGTGATAAAAAAGAATAAATACTCTGATACCTCCTCAATGTCTTCTTGAATTCAATCTGTTCTTTCTTAGTTTTTTGCTTGAATTCGTTTACAACAGGACTTAAGATATTATGCAATTTGGGTTGTGATACGCCTTTTTCCCAGGCATTAACAAAAGTTTCAACATCTGACAGGTCAAATACCTGATAATCCAGTAATTTCTCCTCTAATTCATACAACTTATGAGGGTCTGTGGCTTCTTTAAGGAATGTGGCTTCGTAATATGGCTGGAATGCCTTTTGGATTACCTCTGTTTTATTTGCAAAATCCAAAATTAGGGTATCATTTTTATCTGGATGTATTCTGTTGACCCTGCACAGAGTTTGAACAGCGGTAATTCCATTTAACATTTTGTCAACGTACATGGTGTGCAACAAAGGCTGGTCAAAACCTGTCTGGAATTTGTTTGCTACGATCAATATCTTATATTGGTCTTCCTCAAAGGCTTTTCTAATAGTCTTGTTTGGCGGCAGGTCATTCATGGAGCCCTCAGTGTATTCCTGCTCATCATGTCTAACTACTCCTGTAAAAGCCACAAGAGTCTTAATTTGATAATTGTTTTCCTTAATCAGCCTGTCAAATGCCTTTTTATAAAGAACTGCGTGGAGTCTTGATCGGGTCACGACCATTGCTTTTGCTTTTCCCTTTATTTTATAGATTGTTGAGCTCATAAAATGGTTCAGCATAATCTCTGTTTTTCTTGCTATTGCTACAGGATGCTCTTCCACGAATGTTCTCAGCAATTTCTTTGCCTTTTTTTCTTCATACTCAGGGTCATCCTGTATTTTCTTAACCAGTTTGAAGTAGGTCGCATAAGTAACATAATTCTTAAGAACATCGAGAATAAAACCTTCACCGATCGCCTGTTTCATTGTATATGTATGGAAGGGCTGATAATGGCCGTATTCATCTTTCCAGCCGAACATCTCCAGTGTTTTGTTTTTCGGGGTGGCTGTGAACGCGAAGAAGCTGATGTTTTTCAGATTCCTGTATGATTCAATTTCTCTAAGGATTTCCTCATCAACCTCATCCATGTCTTCTGTATCTAATTCCTCGGCTTCTTCAAGACTGTTCGTACTGAGAACTTGTTTCATTTTTCTTGCCATAATTCCTGTTTGAGAAGAATGGGCCTCGTCAATTACTACGGCATATTTTCGTTCCGGTAAATCCCTGACCTCTTCAAGTATATAGGGGAATTTCTGCAATGTTGAGACAACAATGTTGCTTCCTGCCTTTAACGCCTCTTTAAGTTGTTCAGAGTGTTTCTCTATCTTTTCTACTATTCCCTTTACTTTTTCAATCCCCTGTATCTGATCCTGAAGTTGTTTGTCTATAACCCGTCTATCAGAAATTACAATTACCATGTCATAAACCCTGTTATCCTCCTCATCGAATTTGTTTATTAAACCATGTGAAAGCCATGCAATGGTTTTTGTCTTTCCGCTCCCGTTACTGTGTTCTATCAGGTAGTTTTTGCTCGGTTTCGCATCTGCCAGCAATGAATTAACACAGTCTAACTGGTGGTATCTTGGGAAGATGGGTTTTGTTTTTCCCGATTCAGGTTTTTCCATGTAGATGAAATTTGAGATCAATTTTGAGAGTTTGTTTATCTGCAAGATGTCGTTGTACAAATAGGAAGTTTTATAATCATTCTTCACAGGAGGGTTTTCAAGCCCTTTATTGAATGGCAGGAATCTGGTTTTCAATCCCTCTAATTTTGTTGCCATATAGATTTTCTCATCACTCATTGCGAAGTGAACAAAACAGCGCTGGAAAATTGGCTCTTTTGGTTCTCTATCCTCTCTGTACTGCTTTATTGCTCTTTCAACGCCCTGAGAAAATGTATCTTTTAATTCAATTGTAATTATCGACAATCCATTAATGAATATAACCAGATCCAGCCTCTTGCCATCTTCTTTCTGCCCATATTCAAGTTCATCAATTACAGAGAAGATATTTCTCTCAAATTTCTCAAACAGGTCAGGGTTTTTATGTGTATTTGGCTTCGAGTAGAATAGTTTAAATGAGCACCCTGCATCTTTAAACCCGTTTCTTAGAACATTGATTGTGCCTTTTCTTTCAATTTCATTCACCAGGCGATAGAAGAATTTCCGTTCTGCCTGTTCTCCATAAACCCTTTTAAACTTTTTCCATTCTTTTTCCTGTGTGTTATGAATAAATTTTAGGGTTAATTCCGGGTCAAGGCAAGTTGCTTTATTGTAATTTTCATTGCCTCTTTTACGATAGCCAGTGCTGACTAAATGCATAATTATATGGTTTTGAAATGCCTTTTCTGATGTGTTAGTTGTCATTTTTGTCACCTAAAGTGAATAATAATATTCTTTTATTTTCTTTGCCATCAGAATTCTCCTTTTCTCAAGGAAATGCTCAAATTGTTCAAATTCCATATCTTTTGTATCTTCTGGAATACAGTTTTCTTTAAGATTCTGTAAGAGCATTTGCTTATTACTAATACCACCATATTTTAACTCTCCACCTTCACATTGTTTGAAAACACCAGATAGATACTCTTTGGGGGATTTTTTCCCAATTTTTATGTTAATTTCTGATTGTGTATAAGCATAGTTTGCTATCTGATTATATTCACTCCTTTTTAATCCTTTACTTTTTAGATAGTCTTTAGGAAATATATGATGTATATCCCCTCTTTGAGATATTAGATCTTTAACAGTGATGTCTCTTGAAAGGAAGCCTTTGTCATTGAATTTTACTTGTGCTGCAAGAAAGACATTGAAATACGGACTACTGGCAACAGAGGTTTTTAAACTTTGAATTAATGAAGAATTCCAATAAGCATCAGAAAGTTGAGCAGCTTCAACATCTTTCAGGAATTCGTCGAATTTTCTGGAAGAAATATTCCTGATATCAAAATCAAATTGAGATTCTGGTGAGCCCGAATATCTTTTAGTTAGAATACTTAAAACAAACCATTTCCTAATATATCTTTCGATTTCTACGGGATTATATCCTTGTGCACGCAATTTTAAATATAAGATATAAGCAAAATTTAATGCATTTTTTGACCTTATCATGCCTGGAGAAATGAATCCTGTTGATTTGATTATCATAATAAAGCGTTTAAAATTAGTTTCATTTACAAAGTTAAGAATTCCCTTTTTGAGTTTTTCAAAAGATGTTCTGGCAATTTCTTCCTCATATGTTCGAGTTTCAAAATTCCTTCCTGAAAGTAAGCTCACCAAATCTGCTAATTTTCCTCTATTGAATTCTGATGTAAAAGCAACCCTGAGTAAATCAGAATACCCAGGATCATAAAGATCTTCATTTTCGTCCTTAAGCCATGAAATTTTCTGGAAAAACTCTGTTTCTGAAAACTCTTTATCCACTTCTTTAATTGAACTAAAAAATTCGGGTGCTCTAATAAGATGGCAAAAATAATCTATAGCTTTTCTTAATGTTGGTCCATTGTATGTTTCATTTGCTGCTATTTTTGACATAGCGAAATCTGCCTGATTTAAAGGAACTCCTTCAGAATTTATCCTTACAAAAATCTCAGTTACGGTTTCAATATCCAAATCGTGTTTTAACTCTATTACGCCTATCGGCCGAGTTGTTATTTCTTTCAACTTTTCAAGAGAATCTTCAATCTTTTCTCTATCTGC
>QNAT01000100.1 GCA_003641555.1 Thermotoga sp. | reverse complement strand
GTTGAAGGCAGTGGATATGATATCAGAAGAGCGTTTGGCAAAACCAGGGTTCGTTGCCCCTGTAGTAGCTCCTTATATCAGGACGAAGAACTTTACATTCAGCAGTAAGACAGAATTTTGAAATGACTATTTGGAACATTGAATTGCCACAGAGACTCAATAGATGTTAGATGAGTGAATGAGAATTTCAATCTAACATCTAATATTTTTTTATCGTCCCTATGTGCTCATTTCACTCTAAAAAGGCGAATTATTTACCCACGGTGAATTGGAGAGGAGATAAACTCCAGTCCCTACAAATGGTGGTCCGGTACCCTTTGCAGATATGAGTAAATATACATTTTTAAAATAAAATAGGTATATCTTATATAATAAAAAATAGGAGGAAAAAATATGGAAAACGTACGTACACGATTTGCTCCGAGTCCCACAGGGTATCTACACGTTGGGGGAGCAAGAACAGCACTTTACAATTACCTCTTCGCACGGCATAACGGTGGTAAATTTGTCTTGAGGATCGAGGATACGGATGTGATTAGGTCCACTGCAGAATCCGAAAAGGCATTAATAGATGCGCTGCAATGGCTTCATTTGAATTGGGATGAGGGACCAGATGTGGGAGGAAAATTCGGTCCGTACAGGCAGAGTGAAAGGCTTTCAATATACCACAAATATGCGAATGAACTCTTGAAGAAGGGAAATGCATACGAATGTTATGCGTATCCAGAAGAAATAGAACAACTAAAAGAAGAACAGTTGAATAAAGGAAAACCACCAAGATTAACATACAATGATGTATCCAGATTTTCAACCTTTCAGAGAAAGAGGGATTTTGAAAGAGGAGGATTGAAGCCAGGTGTTATCTTCAAGATGGAAAGGAAGGCACGAGTCCTTGATGATCTTGTAAAGGGAAGGGTTCGATTTGGCGAAAATGCCGCAGGTGATTTTTTCCTGTTGAGAAGCAGCGGCATGCCCACCTATAACTTCGCCGTCGTTATCGATGATGCTATGATGAAGATAACACATGTCATAAGGGGAGATGATCATCTTTCCAATACCCTGAGACAAATGACTTTATACGATGCCTTAGGATTCGATTTACCGAAGTTTGCTCACGTGTCGATGATCCTTGGCCCTGATAAAAAACGGTTGAGCAAGCGCCATGGCGCTGTTGCAATTGAATACTATAGAGATAGCGGATATCTGTCAGAGGCAATGTTGAATTATTTAGTTCTTTTGGGATGGTCTCATCCCGCAGGAAAGGAAGTTTTATCCATAGATGAAATGTGCTCAGCCTTTACTATCGAAAGATTATCTTCCTCCCCTGCGATCTTCGATGGCGTTAAATTGAAACATCTTAATGGCCTGTACATACGTCATCTGGATATAAATAAGATAACTGAATTAACGATACCGTACTTGGCGGAGGCAGGTTTTGAAGTAGGTGATATGGAATTCTCATGGTTGATGAAAGCTGTGGATTCTGTTCGGGAGGAGTGTACCACACTCAAAGATATGCCTGAGAAACTTTCCATATACCTTCGAATGCCACAACCCGATTCATACACAGAATCACTGTTGAATACGGAAAAAGTTAGAGAATCTTTAATTATTTTGAGAGGCAAATTCTCACAGGCAAAAGATGAACTTACAGATGAAGATCTCACAAATCTGGTAAAAGATGTGCTAAAAGAGATAAAAATAAAGGGAAAGGTGTTTTACCCTGCATTAAGATATGTATTGACAGGGAAAAAAGTCGGTCCGAAACTCCTCTCCGTTTTATCCGTATTGGGCAAAGAACGTGTGATTCAGAGGATAGATAACGCATTGAATGAGTGAGTTCACTGAGTTAATAGAGATCCAGTATGCGTATTGCCATATATGCTGCATTTGTCATGCCATAAGTTCCAATTCCCATTGTTGCCACGGGAATTCCTTTTGGCATTTGAACCATAGATAGCAATGCATCTACTCCGTTTAACGGTCCAACATCTCTTGGTACACCTATGACTGGCAGGTTTGTTCTTCCCGCGATAACTCCAGGAAGAGGTGCTGCAAGCCCAGCAACGGCAATTATTACCTTCACCTCAGGAGAGAGTGTATCGATATAGTTGAGAAGCCCATTCAGGTCTCTGTGAGCTGAGTGTATAACTACTTCATACTCTATATTACGAGATTTGAGAACCTCTATACCTACCTTTGCGAATTCCCTATCCGATTCCGAACCAAGAACGATTGATACCTTTTTCATAAACATCTTCCTTTCCCAATATCTTTTCTGTAATATTTAGTCTGAAATTTTATCGTTTCTGCGAACGAATATACCTTTTCCTTACAATCGCTACCTATCGCTACTATATTCAATACCCTCCCTCCCGTATTGAATAACCTGCCATCTTTAGCAGTTATACCTGCACCAAACAACAGAATCTTTTCATCAATTGCCTTCTCAAACGGTATCAAGAGTTCAACATCGGTTTTAGGGGATTGAGGATATCCATCACTTGCTATAACGAGACAAACACAGGGATCATCACTCCAGTCCAGATGGAGCTCATCGAGCCTTTTTCCTACAGTATACTCTATTACTTTACCGAAGTCAGTCCTCAATCTCGGTAAGACACATTGAGTTTCTGGATCACCAAAACGTACGTTGAATTCCAAAATGAATGGGCCCTTATTTGTCAACATGAGACCGATGTATAAAACTCCTGTGTATCTCAGGTTCTCTTTCTTCAATGCCTTTTCGAGGTCAGAAAAGAGGGTATAGATATCATCCTTTTCTTTATCTGTCAATCTTACAGGACTATAACTTCCCATGCCGCCGGTATTCTCCCCTTCATCGTTATCGAAGATTCGCTTGTAATCATGGGCTAATTCTATAGGAAGAAGCGTATTACCATCCCATAGACACATGGCTGAGATCTCGTACCCCTCGAGATATTCTTCGATGACAGTTGTCTTTCCAGCACCTTTGAATGCCCTCCCGGAAAGATAATCATCGAGAATAGAAATGGCTCCGGCAATATCCTGTACTATCTTTGTACCTTTTCCTCCAGCAAGACCGTCTGCCTTTATCACGTAAGGAGGTGAGAATTCGTTAAGGCATTCTGATGGATTCGCCCCTTCCACAATAGCCTTAAAGTTCGGTGTTGGAAGATTATTTCTTTTCATGAACTCTCTTGCAAATACCTTAGAAGACTCGAGTTTCGATTCTCTCGCATCCGGGCCAAATACCTTGAACCCCCATCGTCTAAAAACGTTCCCAATACCTTCGGTAAGAGGTAATTCGGGTCCGACAACGATCGTATCAATCCCATTCTCTTTTGCTTTTTTTGCAAGCAATTCGAAATCCGCTGCTTCTATCTCGTTTCCTAAATTCTTCATAAGAGGATTCGGTTTGTACAGATAGATTTTCTCCACCAACTCACTTTGAGATAGTTTCCAGGCGAGTGCATGTTCACGTCCTCCACCACCGTATATAAGAATGCGCAATTGTATCACTCCTTCAATGTCTGAAAAGTCGCTTTCCAGTAAACAACAACGTTACTCCTGCTGACTCTGCGGCTTTTATAACTTCATCGTCCCGACGGGAGCCACCGGGTTCAACAAAAACCTTTATTCCGACTTCTATCCCCAACTGCAGAGAATCCGGAAATGGGAAGAATGCATCGGAGACCATAACTGCACCATCAAGAGGATGTGCAAATTCCTTTGCTTTCTCTATTGCTATTCGTGCGGCATCAACCCTACTCATCTGTCCAGCCCCAACTCCAATAAGTTTTCCATCCCTCACGAGTATAACGGCGTTCGATCTCACGCATCTAACCACCTCGAGGCCGAACTCGGCATCTTCACTTTCATTTTTACTCGGCTTCCTCGATGTCATACATTTGATTTCATCGTAGGGCTTTCCTTCGTCGGGTTCCTGAGAGAGTACGACACCATTTATAACTCTGTATTCTCTAATACCTTTTGGAAAATTATCAAAACGAATTATCCTGCGATTACGCTTCTTGAAAAGCATATCAAGTGCCTTTTCTGTGAAATCTCTTGCGGCAACAGCTTCATAGAAATGCTCATTTATCTTCTCAGCAAGTGTTTCATCAATACCACTTGAATTAACGGCAAGTATACCGCCAAAAGAAGATTTAGGATCAGTCGATAACGCCCTTTCGTAAGTCTCAAATAATGAGTTATGAAATAGAGAGGCTCCAGATGGATTGGTATGTTTTACTATGACTACAGAACCTTCGCCAAGTACCTGTGATAACTTTACTGCGGAGAGAATATCAAGATAATTGTTATATGACAATTCCTTACCATGGAGTTTTTCCAGTGCATCGAGAGCCGAAGGACTTCCTTCAATCTTACCTACAAATGCTGATTGATGAGGATTTTCGCCATATCTTAACGTTTTAATACTGTTTATGTGCAGCAATTGTTTCTCTGAACCTTTTAAGAGGCGATCGACGATCACACTATCATAGCGTATCACTCTTTCGAATGCAGATTTAGCAAGTTTTTTACGCACATCATATCGAATTTCTCCATATTTTTTAAGTTCTTCGGCTATCATGGTATATTGAGAAGGATCAGATACAACACCTACTCTTTCATAATTTTTGGCACCTGCTCTCAAGAGTGCAACTCCCCCTATATCGATATTCTCAACGAGTTCTGCCTCTCTGGATGAATGTTCAGAAACCTTTTCAAATGGATATAGGTTTACTACAACCAGGTCGAATATTGGAATCCTTTTTCTCTCGAGTTCTTCTCGATCAGAATTTCTTGCCAATATCCCTGCGAATATATTACTGTTGAGCGTCTTCACTCTCCCACCTATAAGTTCATCAAAGCCAGTTATCTCCTGTATATACCTAACTTTTACTCCCTTACTCTTAAGGAAATTCCCTGTTCCTTTAGTTGCAAATATTTCGAAATCATAGTGGGATAATTCCCTTACAAAGTCCAATATGCCATCTTTATTGAAAACAGAAACCAATGCCTTCCTCATTCCTTCACCTCCATCGTTTAACGAACCTCGATCAAAACTACATATACTTATTTGCTTTTTAAATTACAGAAATTATTATACACTACCGTGAGTGTATATGTAAGACGAATTTGATCCCACAAGACCGTTGAGACTTGATCCACAAAAGACAATGTATCCCGTTGGGCTTTTGACTTTTTCTTTGGTTCGTCTCTTTTGTATCAAGACAAAAGAAATGAACATAACAGAGGATCGCAAAAAGGGGTATTTGAAAATAGAATGGATACTATTGTCTCAATAGATTCGTAGGGACTGGTCTTCAGACCTGTCAATTTTGCTGTAGGGACTGGTTTTTAAACCTGTCCGATTCACCGCAGGTGAATAACATTATGGAACTTCGTTCCATCGGACAAGACTAAAGTCTTGTCCCTACGATTATGGGTATGCAATAGTGTAAGATGAAAATTGTCCTGTTGAGGTTTTGACTTTAAATCGGCATTACGAAATTTGCGTTAAGGAATTCG
>QNAT01000099.1 GCA_003641555.1 Thermotoga sp. | reverse complement strand
TCTGTATACCTTTTCGAAATCCATAGATGAAGGTTGCGATGTTGTTGGCAGGATCACTGCCTTTTTTAGCTGTTGATAAAATTCTGAAGGCAGAATATCAACATCCTTTTTATACTCTTCTTGCGAATGGATATAAAGGGAAACAGATTCAATTCTGTTTTCCTTTAATATTTTTTCCGAGAGATTACACGTACTATCGGTAACTATACCTATCTTTTCCATTACGTCTCCACTTTACCTGCGAGCACAGATACGTTATGCCCTCCAAAGCCGAAAGAATTACACAAGAAATTCCTTACTTCAACCTTCTTTGCTTTCCCCGGCACGTAATCTAAATCACATTCACTATCTGAATTCTCCAGATTTATGGTTGGATGAACTATCCCCTCCTCAAGAGCCATAATAGAAGCAATCATTTCCACAGCACCTGCAGCACCTAAGAGATGCCCTATCATAGATTTAGTGGAATTTATTGGTATCTCATATGCCCTCTTTCCCAATGCAGATTTAATAGCCCTGGTCTCCGCTATATCACCCACGGGCGTCCCAGTGGCATGTGCGTTGATGTAATCTACATCCTTTGGAATTATATTAGCTCTTTCCATAGATATCTTCATTGCCAGAGCAGCATATGTACCATCGGGTTCAGGGGCTACAAGATGGTATGCATCGGTGGTATCACCATACCCTTTTATCTCGCAGTAGCATTTAGCCCCCCTTCTTATGGCGTGTTCCAATTCCTCGAGGATCAAGATTCCACTCCCTTCACCCATAACGAAACCATCTCTATTTTTGTCAAACGGCCTACTGGCCCTTTCTGGTTCGTCATTTCTGGTTGAGAGTGCCTTCATATTTCCAAATGCGGCAATTGCTAAAGGAACAATGGAAGCCTCTGCTCCACCTACTACAGCAAAATCCAGCATACCATTCCGAATAAAGTCATAACCACTTGCTATGGCGTTAAGGCTTGTAGCACAGGCAGATGTCACACAAAAACTCGGACCATGAATATGGTATCTTTCAGAAATAACCGCAGATGACATATTGGGGATCATCCTGGGTATCATGTATGGGCTGACATGCCTCCAACCATTCTTGAATGCCTTCTCCAATTCATTTTCGAGTGTTTCAACCCCTCCTATCCCACTTCCTACAATGACACCTGCCTTTGAATCTTTGAAATCAACTTTGGAATCTTTTATAGCCTCATTGGCAGCTACCACAGCGAATTGAGTGAATCTGTCGTACATCCTGACCTCTTTACGGTTAAAATAGCTCATAGGTTTAAAATCACGAACCTCTGCAGCGATCTTCGACTTCATTTCGGATGTATCGAATTTGTCAATGAGCTTTACTCCACTTTTTCCTTCTTTCAAAGCCTTCCAAAATCTTTCCTTACCTATACCTATCGGAGATACTACTCCTATACCAGTTACACAAACTCTTCTCACAAAAACACCTCCTTCATATATTCAGCAAAATTTGTGCCAAAATAAGGACTACCATTTATTAGCAGTTCTGTGAAATCAATGTATACAGAGTTTGGAATATCATTCCATTTTTTGTAAAGGCAGGTCGAAAATATCGATCAAACAGGTATTTTCCACTGATTGATCTTGTTGTACAAGGAACTCAGACTCATGTTCAGTGCCCTGGCAGTCTTTGCTTTATCTCCCTTGAAATGTTTCAATGTCTTTATTATAACCGCTTTTTCAATTTCTCTTAACGGTAATCCCACAGGTACATCTATGTCCATAGTCTTTCCCTTATCCAACCCTCTGGGCAGATCTCCCGGGGATATTGTGTCCGTTTGACAGCTCACGATGGCAGATTTCAAGATGTTCTGGAGTTCTCTGATGTTCCCGGGAAAATCATAGGTTTGGAACACTCTTGCTACTTCGGGAGATACTTTTCTTACATCTTTTCCCAATTCAGCAGAATATCGATTTAAAAAATAATTGAGCAAGAGAGGGATATCTTCCTTGCGTTCTCGCAAAGGTGGCATTTCTATGGTAAACACTTTGATTCTGTAATACAGATCATCACGAAATGTTCCTTTTTTCATCTCTTCCTCTAAATTTCTGTTGGTAGCTGATATTATTCTTACATCTACATCTCTCGATCTGGTACTACCTACCCTCTCTACTTTATGATCTTCTAAAACGCGTAAAAGTTTAACCTGGGCGTTTTTTGGCAATTCACCTATTTCATCTAAGAATAATGTTCCATCGTTTGCGAGTTCAAATTTTCCAGGTTTAGAGGAAATCGCACCGGTAAAAGCACCTTTTTCGTATCCAAACAATTCACTTTCCATCAGGTCCTCCGGTATAGCTCCACAATTTATGGCAATGAAAGGCTTTTTCTTTCTTGGACTCAGATAGTGAATCGCATGAGCCACCAATTCCTTTCCTGTACCACTTTCACCTGTTATCAGTACCTCAATATCTAAAGAAGAGACTGTTCTTATCTTCTCTTTCACTTCTTTTATCGTATCAGATTCTCCAACGATCCAATCGAGTGATTCTGAGGTAAGACTTTTCAGATCGGCGTTTTCTCTCAACAGGTTTATGGTTTCTATTGCACGTTTTATCTCTATCAATAATTTTTCCATCTCGAATGGCTTCGTTATGAAATTGTATGCACCTTTCTTCACTGCTTCTACTGCGGTGTTTATCGTTCCATGAGCAGTTAACACGATTATTCGTGTATCCACAACGGATTTACTCATTTCATCTATCAACTCCATGCCGTTCCCATCGGGTAATTTCAGGTCCAATAAGATTACATCATAAACTTCAGAGGAGATCTCCTCGTAAGATTCACGCAGGGAAAAGGCACCATTCACTTCATAACCTTCTTCTTTAAGTGCCATTCGCAAGAGATAATTCATGCTTTGATCGTCTTCAACTACCAGAATTTTACTCTTTTTCTGCATGTTTCCCTCCATCTTCAGTAGGTATAGTTATCAAAATCAGGGTATATTTACCATCTTTACTCCTTATTTTCATCTTTCCCGAAACTGCTATAAGTGAACGTTGGACGAGAGACAAACCCAAACCTGTTCCATTTTCTTTCGTTGTAAAAAATGGTTCTCTGCTATGCTGCAGAACTTCTCCCGACATACCAGCACCGTTATCATAAAAGAAAACAGATACATTTTTCTTCCCTTCACTAATCTTTACCATTATTTTTCCATCTTTTTTTCCATTGAGCGCATCCATTGAGTTCAACAAGATATTCAACACTATTGCCTTGAAATCATTTCTGTTCATATATATTTCGGGCTTTCCACGATAAGATATAGAGAACATGATTTCTGCTTTTTCCAATCTATTTCTTAATAGTTCTTTTACTTCTGATATTACATTCAACGGTTCGAATCTTTCTTTTTCCATCGACCTATCCACGGAAAAGCGTAAGAAGTCAGAAGTTTTTTCTTCAAGCCTTCGTATCTCATGCAGCATTATATCGATCATCTCAGAATTACTCGAATTTCTAATTTTTTTCTTTAACAGCTCTGCTGAAAGTTTAACATCTGCCAATGGATTTTTTATCTCATGAGCTATACCGGCAGTAAGTTCCCCCAATAAGCTCAACCTCATATTTCGTTCCATCGCCCTTTCCATCTCTTTCATTTTGCCTATATCTTTGAGAAGTAATATGCTGCCTATCCTGTTATAATCCTTGTTCCTCAGAGGAGATACTGAAAGATTGAGCCAGATATTCTTACCGTAATACGTCTTACATATACATTCCATTTCTGTTTCTCTCATTTTCGTAATTCGCTCCACGATTTTCGATGGTATTGAGAGATTTTCAGCTAAGAGAGAAAAATCCTTTCCAATCCATACCTTTTTTCTGAAGCCGAGTTTATCTTCTACGAATGTATTCAATAACCCTATCTTACCATCATTCTCTACCACTATAACACCATCACTCATGCTATCCAGGGTGTATTGGTTGTAATAAGTGAGTTCTACGAGTGTTTTTCTCTCACGCTCCAGGTTGAATGCCATAACGTTAAAACCTTCCATCACTTCTCCTATTTCGTCATAAGTATTGACATTCAAACGATAGTTGTACATTCCCTGAGATAGTTTTCTCACTCCTTCTAACAGATCGAGGATACGTTTCGAGAGACTATTCGAAACATAATACGCAAGCAAAAAACTCAAGAATATTGTTATTCCTGATACGATTATGAACCAACCCAGCAGTTCTTTTATTACCCGGTTTCCCCCCACGATATCTGAATTCCCTGAAATAATGGCAAAAAAAACGATACCTATAAAGACCACAGTAAATACCGATAGTCCTATCACTAAAATGAAGATCTTTGCCTTAAGGGTTAATCCAGGCCTTGCAGTGAAAAGAGACTTAAAAGGAAAATTCACATTGCTAGGCCTCCATCAACGCTTATTACTTGACCAGTTATATACGCCGCCTCCTCCGAAGCCAGGAAGGCAACCAGATTCGCAACATCTTCACCCTTACCATATCTCTTCATAGGAATGGAAGCAAGGTATTTCGTACGCACGCTTTCTGGTAACTTATTGGTCATCTCGGTTTCTATGAAGCCAGGAGCCACAACATTGGCAGTTATATTTCTTCCCGCATATTCCTGTGCTATACTCTTAGCAAAAGCTATTATACCTCCTTTGGAAGCTGCATAGTTCGCTTGTCCTGCATTGCCTCTTATTCCTACCACAGAGGATATGTATATCAATCTACCAAATTTTTTTCGCATCATAGTTTTTATCACCTCTCGTGTTACCAAAAATGAAGAAGTTAAATTCACTTCTATAACCTTTCTCCATTCTTCGTCTTTCATCCTCATCAAGAGGTTATCTCTGTTTATTCCAGCATTGTTTACCACGATATCCACTTTTTCGAATTCATCCAGAATGGACTTGAAGAATATTCTTACATCCTCTACGTTAGATACATCACACCTATGCGATATGACCTTTACAGTGTTGTTAGAACAACTCTTCACTGTCTCTTCTGCCGCAGCGGTATTAGATAAGTAATTGAATATTACCGTTGCACCAAGGCAATTCAATTTTCTAACAACAGCTCTCCCTATACCTCTTGAACCACCGGTTACAACAGCAATTTTACCTTTCAAATCCATACATTTCACCTCCAAAGTTTTTTTCTTCCTGGTTTATTGCAAAATTCAAAAAGGCCATATTTATTTATAAAATCCACCTGTTTACCAATATACCTTCCATCGCATATATACCCATCATTCTGTTCATTTCTTTTGTCTTGATACAAGTCAAAACCTTAACGGGATACACTGTCTTTTGTGGATCAATTCTAAACGGTCTGAAAACCAGTCCCTACGACTTTTTGAAACGATTGTATCTTAACATTTTGTTTTCAAATACCCCTATATCATGTTCATTTCTTTTGTCTTGATACAAAAGAAACGAACCAAAGAAAAAATCAAGGCTAGTACGAAATTTGCTAAAATTCTTCGTAAAAATACTAAAAATGATAAACTCGCTGCGCTCAGAC
>QNAT01000098.1 GCA_003641555.1 Thermotoga sp. | reverse complement strand
CACAAGGAAAATGTGGGTTTCTTCCATTTCGCACACAGTTTTGTAAGGGGTAATTGGCGGAAGGCAGAAAGTACCGCACCTTCTATCCTTGCGAAGAGTTGTCATGACCTGGATCTTCTGTATTGGCTCGTCGGTGCCAGATGCAAGAACATTTCATCCTTTGGCGAACTTACATATTTTAAGAAGGAAAACAAGCCAAAGGGAGCAGCGGATAGATGCCTCGATTGTCCATCTGAGATAGAGAGCAAATGTCCGTATTCTGCAAAGAAGATATATCTTACGGATTACATCGGTTGGCCAGTCTCCGTCATCTCCGTAGACCTATCTTATGAAGGGAGAATAAGGGCACTAAAAGAAGGTCCTTACGGAAGATGCGTATTTTCCTGTGATAACGATGTCGTGGATCATCAGATCGTCAACATGTCATTCGAAAACGGTGTTAAAGCATCTTTCACGATGACTGCCTTTTCCAACGAGATAACCAGAAGGATAAGAATCTTCGGCTCCTTAGGAGAAATAAGAGGAGAATTCGGGAAGGGAGAAATAGAGGTAATAAAGTTTGCGGATCTGAGTAAGACAGTTTATGAACTCAATGTGAACTCACCGGAGATCGGTCATGGAGGAGGAGATTGGGGTCTGGTAGCATACTTCGTAGAGTTACTAAAAGGCACTACAAAAGCAAATCCTACGGATATCAGAGAATCCGTTCACAGCCATTTTATGGCTTTTGCCGCAGAGAAATCGAGATTAAACGGTGGAGGAGTAATAGAAGTCGATAGATGAATTTTTAAAAATAGGGTCATTTTGCAAATCTCCCATCATCCTTTGATGTTGGGAGTTTATGTACATTTCTTTCAAGCCATCCTGTTTTTTCTACCTTTCGCATGTCGAACTCCGGTACATACGGCTTTATATCCAGAAGAGGAGTTCCATTCATAATATCTATATCTCGCACATGAAGCACGTTTTTCTCGATCCCAATGAGGTGGACAATTGAAATACCAATCGAGTTTGGCCTGGATGGGGCTCGGGTTGCAAAAACCCCACGTAATTTGTCATCCATGTACGGTTTTATCATCAGTTTGAATCTTTTGGACAGATGAAAGTGATATATCAGAATGATGTGTGAAAAAGCATCGAGGTCTTTTAGACCTTCGGCATATTCTGGAAATACCTCAACCGTTCCATCGATCCCTTTGGCACTTGCCGCCTGTATAGGTATCCCTTCGATCTTCCTGTATGGAGAATGAATGACTCCTATTGGTCTGTACTTTATCTCATCCATAGTTCCACACTTCTTCCTATATGGTTACTGTATATTATCACTCTATTCCTCATTCACGCCTCTTTCTTTTATCTTTGCGGTTATCTCATCTATTACATCAAGAAATCCCTTGATCTCGTCTTCTGAATAGGTTCTATCGATCTGCCATTTCAAAACACCCCACTTCGAGCTTGCTTCCGTGAAATATCCAAGATTTTTGAGATTCTGTGTGTAAGATTCAATAATATCATCTGCATCCTTGACCTTCTTTGAGATCAATTCATTTCCAGTATAAATACTTTGCTTGAATACTGAATTGGGAGGATACCCAAAAAATAGAGGAACTAAATCATTATCCAGATCGACATTCAACGAGAATCCCTTCGCTCCCCACCTGAAGATCAAACCTCTCTGTTTTGCATATTCGAATACTCGCTGAAATACTATTTTGCCATTCTCGTCCAATGAATTCAGAAATTGTTTCTCGTCAATTTTAGGAAGCTGAACGGTCCCAACCCCAGAGCGTATGAACTCATCTTTGCCAACGATAAAATCACTTGAGATTATCTTCTTTCCAGAACTTGTTTCAAAATACTTGAACTCCATACAGTAGATATCAATACCCTTTTTCCTTAAGAAGAGAGCCGTTTGTTCGATCTCTCTTGAAATCTCCTGAGCCACTATGATCAGTCTTACCGATTTATTGAAGGAGACCCTTTCCTCTGACTCGTTTTGGAAATACTCTCTGTGATAATCTTCTAAACTACTTTCTTCACCAGAATACTTTTGATAAATCTCGTTTAACTGGAAATAGTCTAAGTTCTCGACAAAGGATGCATATTCTAAAATCTGTGCGATTGTTTCTCGTGGGGTTCTTCCCCTCTTTAATTCTATAACCACCGTGTTGCCGGATTCATCGAGCCCCAATAGGTCGATGGATGTGTTTAAATTCGTCGTGACCTCACGTCCTATGATCAATATCTTTTCATCTTCGAAGAAATATTCAGGATTATTTTCGAGTAGTTCCTGCAGATTCGACTCATACTTAACTTTTCCAAAATCAAGTTCTTTATATGGAATGAGTCTTCCTTTCTCATTAATAGTGAAAAGCCTTATATTTATAACACCCCCCTTCTGGAGAACTTCTTGTCCTTACAATCAATGCTCCTCTTTATATTTCCTCAATACCCCGAGTGCGTAGTCTATATCGTACTCCGTGTGATCTGCACAGATCTGGAATCGGATCTCCTCATCTCCCTTAGGAACTACCGGATAGTTGAGCCCTGTTGCCAGTATGCCGTTCTCTTTCAGGTAATGAACGAGATCTGATGTCTTCTGTGTATCTCTTATCATGAGTGGCACGACGGGGTGTTCCCCTCTTATGACCTCGTATCCCATATCGATTAATCCCTGTTCGAAGCGTTTTGTCATATCATGCAGATGCCTTAGCAGATTTCTTCCAACATCGCTGTCCAATATCTCCAACGCCTTCAGAGCTGCGCTTGCTTCTGATACGGTAATGGGATTTGAGTAGATGTAAAATGGAGCAGTCTCGCGGAGAAATTCTATCACCTTCGCATCACTAACCACGTATCCACCGTTGACTCCGAGTGCCTTACCCATTGTGGAGACCAATATGTCGATCCTGTCCTCATGTGTGTATTCCGTAGTCCCTCTACCCGTTTCTCCAATTGCGCCAACTCCGTGGGAGTCATCAACGATCGTGATTATACCTTCTTCGAATTCCGAATCATATTTTTCAGCCAGTGATGCTATCTCTGGAAGTGGGGCATGGTCACCTCTCATACTGAAGATCCCATCGGTAACCACTATTACCCTTTTGCAATTACCAATGGCCTCTTTTATGGCAGATTCCAACTCGTTTATATCGTTGTGTTTGTATATCTTCTTATCCTTCGGACGTGACAGTCTGACAGCGTTGATTATACAGTTGTGGTTCAGTTCATCGCTTATGACTACAGTCTCTTTGGAAATAAGAGGAGAAAGTATACCCATCACGGTAGCGTATGCAGAGCTGAATATCATGGCTGCCTCTCTGTTATGGAATTCTGCAAGTTTCTTTTCCAATTCTATATGTGGGGTATACGTACCACTTATAAATCGTACAGCACCTGGCCCTGCTCCGAACTCCCTTGCAGTCTTCTCCTCTGCCTCTATTACTTCTTTCCTCAAAGACATACCAAGATAGTTATTCGCATTCATCCTCAAGAATTCTTTATCTCCGTAACCTTGAATGAAATAGCGGGGTCCTTTCTCACCTTCCGCAGGTTTTATACCCGTTATCACTGTCTCTTTTCCCTTAAGCGTTCCCTTTCTCTTGAGCTCATCGAGATGAGCAGACAATACCTTTTTAACCTTCAATGACATCTCTTTACCTCCTATCTATTTTTGTGAAGTAGCATACCGCTCATATCGATCTGTTCAATTCCACCTTCTCCAGATGGTTCTAAGATAACATTAAACTTCATAACTCATCCCCCCTTTTAAGGAAAACTTGATTTTTTAGGCAAAAATCTAAAAACCCATTATCAAAGATCGATACGAAATCAGGGACACTGTGATCATATTTTCAACGTTAATCCATCATATGAAGTTATTATATTGTATCCGGAATACCTTTCTTTTAACTCCTTATGGATAGGATTCTGGTTATGTGAAAAATGAGTAGATATAACCTTCGTCTTTGAAGAAATTATTCCCCTTGATCCCAGGCTTTTTACAGTTTCTAACAATTTAAAAAAGTCGAGATGATAAGGGTAGGTTAAACCCGGAAAACCCATGGTTCCATCCAGAACAACGGCACTCAGAATGTTGCTTCCCATATACTCACACAGATTATCGATGGTTTCTACAGGCAAGATCCCGGTATCAGTTCCGTAGAACAATGACTTGCCATCACCATCTATAATAAGATACAGCAAGGGAGTTTCATCCTCACTTACCTTATGATTGGCTTTCAACGGCAAGATAGCGTAATCGTTGATCTCAATCGGGACGAACTGATCGACTCCAATTATCTTAACCCTGGCACCTTCAAAGTATTGGTTATCCTCCTGTATTCTTCTGGCAACACTATTATGAGTAACAACGGTCATTTCAGGAAGCTCTGCCCAGGAATTACAGAAATCTGGTTGTCTAAGGCGAAAATTGGATAAATAAAGATGATCGGCATGCGAATGAGTGATCAACAAGGTCCTGACGGCAACTAAATCGATCCCGATCTTTTGACAGGAAGCTACTATATCCGGGCCAAAGTCGATCAACAGATCATCGTTTATCAAAACCGATGTTCGAAGTCGGAGATCTTCAGATTTGGCATTTCTGGATGCCTCACAGTTGCTACAGATGCAAAATGGATTAGGAAATCCTTCAAAAGCTCCTGTTCCTAAAAAAGTGATCTTCATTTGTTATCATTCTTCTTTTTCAATTTCATCAGAGTTCTCTTTACTCATGATCCTTTTTGTGGGATAGTTTTTCCAACATATCCTCGGTCATAGATTTAAGATCATAGCGGGGTTTCCAACCCCATTCTTCACGTGCTACACTATCATCCATCTTATCGGGCCAGGAATCGGCGATTGCCTGTCTAACTGGATCAACGTTGTAATCCATGATGAAATCCGGGATATGCTTCTTGATCTCATTTGCTATATCGTCTGGAGAGAAACTCATCGCGGTTACATTAAAAGCATTCCTGTGTATCAACTTACTCGGGTCTGCTTCCATTATATCGATCGCCGCCTTTATAGCATCTGGCATGTACATCATATCCAGATATGTATCTGCCTTCAAATAACAAGTATATCTTCTGTGTTTAATGGCTTCGTAGTAGATCTCTACAGCATAATCTGTCGTCCCACCACCTGGTAAGGTCTCATAGGAAATAAGACCTGGGTATCGAACACCTCTGGTATCAACTCCGAACTTCTCGTAATAATAATCGCAGAGTAATTCACCAGTAACCTTCGTGATCCCATACATCGTATTCGGACGCTGAATCGTATCCTGAGGTGTATTGTCTTTGGGAGTATTCGGGCCGAATGCACCGATGGAACTGGGGACAAAAACAGCACAATTATATCTACGTGCTACTTCTAATACGTTATAGAGCCCGTTGATGTTCACATCCCATGCGAGTTGAGGTTTAGATTCTGCCACCGCCGAAAGTATCGCTGCCAGATGATAAATGGTATCCACATTGAATTCTCTTATTACTCTTTCAACCGTATTTATATCTGTACAGTCAATAACCCGAAATGGTCCAGAATTGAGCAATTTTTCGCCTGGTTTTCTCTTATGTCCAGCAGCTATTACATTT
>QNAT01000097.1 GCA_003641555.1 Thermotoga sp. | reverse complement strand
AAACATCTCATTTAATAAACCCAAAAGAAACTTTCTTGGTCCTTCTACGTAACCTGCCTTTATCCCCCTTTTGCCATATATAGCCTCCATAATCATCTTATTCTCTTCCTCGTTTGGTGTTAAGACCTTTATCCCATACTTATCCAATGCCCGTTGATACAATTCAGTTTTCAAAGTTCCTGTAGTAGCAAGAACACCCACACATCTTGAATTTATGGAATTCACATATATAACAGTTTCTTCGATCATATTCAGCATATCTACCTTTATACTTTGCTTAACTTCTTGATAAAAGGCATGTGCTGTATTGCATGCCATAACGATGAGATCTGCCCCGGCATACTCCAATTTCTGAGCGGATTCTATCAAATATGGGACTGGTGATGGACCATTACTCAACAAATATGCCGTTCTATCCGGTATCTGAGGATAGGAATCTATTATAACGTGTATGTGTTCCTGGTCTGCAGATGCAGGAGTAAGACTGATTATCTTACCGTAAAGATAATAACTCGATTCAGGTCCCATGCCGCCAATGATACCTACAGTTTTCATAACCTTTCATCGGCCTACCCTAATGGAAAATGGCACTTGACAAAGTGTCCTTTATGGACTTCTTTCATCTCGGGTTCTACGTTCGAACATATATCTCTGGCATAGGGACATCTGGTATGAAATCTACAGCCGGTGGGAGGATCTATGGGACTCGGGATCTCGCCCATTGGTATTACCTTTTTCTTTTTTATCCTCGGATCAGGATTTGGGATCGAATTGAGAAGCAGGAAAGTATATGGATGAGCAGGTGCTAAGAATATATCATCCTTCGTCCCAAATTCCATTATCTGACCGAGATACATAACGGTTACATAATCCGCCATATAATCTATAACAGCCAGATCATGGGTTATAAATAAATATGTCAAGGAAAAATCTCGCTTGAGGTCTTTTAACATCTTTAAAATGACCGCTTGTACTGAAACATCGAGGGCAGATGTGGGTTCATCTAAGACGAGGAATTCTGGTTTTAAAACGAGTGCTCTTGCAACAGCGATACGTTGGCGTTGTCCACCACTGAATTCATGAGGATAACGAAACATATGTTCTTCTCGTAGACCAACCTGCTCGAGTATATCCTTTACTTTCTCGTAGATCTCTTCAGATGAGAGTTGAAAATGTATCTTTAGGCCCTCTCCTATAATATTTTTCACGAGTTTCCTCGGATGAAGTGAATTGTAGGGGTCTTGTGAGACGATCTGCATCTTCCTCCTAAAGATGCGAAGTTCTTTGCTATTGAGAGAGTTAATATCCGTTTCTATGTATCGAATAGTACCAGATGTTGGTTCTATCAAACGAAGTATAGTTCGACCAAGGGTGGTTTTCCCCGAACCGGATTCACCAACGACACCAAATGTACTGTTCTTAGGAATATCAAAGGATACATCATCTACAGCTTTGACATATTTAGCAGAGGAAAATAGACCACGTTTAGTGGGAAAGTACTTCTTCAGATGTTTAACATGTATTAAATACTGTGTAGTCACCTCAGTTTGCATTCTTCATTTCCTCTTTTAGATATAGATGACAGGCTACATAGTGTTCAGGTCCTACCTCGAGTAAAGATGGAAATTTCTCTTTACAGGCATCCATCGCATACTTACATCTTGGATGAAATCTACAGCCGGGAGGAGGATCGACTAAATCTGGAACAACTCCGGGTATGCTTTCGAGTTCGTCTGTTCTCCCTATCTTTGGGACAGCTCTGAGAAGTCCCCTGGTATAAGGGTGAATAGGATTTTCAAAGATGTCAGTTGTATTTGCATATTCAACCATATTGCCTGCATACATTACTGCTATCTTATCGCAAAACTCCGCAGCAACCCCCATATCATGAGTTATCAATATAACGGCATTCCCGAATTTCTTTACCAATTCATCAAGGAGTTCCAGGATCTGTGCCTGTATAGTAACATCGAGGGCAGATGTCGGTTCATCGGCTATGAGAAGTTTTGGCTTGGAAGAAAGTGCCATGGCTATCATCGCACGTTGTGCCATCCCACCGCTTAGTTCATGAGGATAAAGATCTATAGTCCTTTTCCAATCAAGTCCTACTAATTCTAACATCCTTCTTACCTCTGGATATACCTGCTTGATCTCGTTTTTCTTTTTATTTCTCGAGATGCTTTCCGCTATTTGAAAACCTATTCTCATCACAGGATTAAGTGCCGCCACAGGTTCCTGAAAGATCATGGCAAGATCGTTACCACGGATTTTATTCAGTGCATCTCCATTCATAGACGTCAATATCTTGTCTTCAAATGCTATCTTCCCTTCGACGATCTCCCCGGGTTGTTCTACCAGTCCCATTATAGATAAAGCTGTTACAGATTTACCACATCCGGTTTCTCCAACGATACCAAGCCTTTCCCCACGATTCATCCATAATTCCACACCGTTCAGTGCCTTTATCACTCCTCGATACGTGTAAAAGACAACTTTGAGTTTGGTAATATCCAATAGATTTCCTCTCATATTCTATCTCCTGAGTCTCGGATCTAATATATCTCTTATGCCATCACCGAGAAGGTTGAAGCCAAGAACAACTATTGCTATGGCAAGCCCAGGGAAAGTCGTTATCCACCACTGTTGTACAAGATAACTCCGACCATCACTAACAATTGCTCCCCATTCTGGTATAGGCGGTTGAGCACCAAGTCCAAGAAAGCCAAGACCTGCCGCTGTAAGAATGATGGTTCCCATCCTTAGAGTAAGTTGAACGATTACCGGAGATATGGACATAGGTAAGACATGGAAAGCCATTATTCTAGTGTTTTTAGCTCCAAGCCCCCTTATGGCTTCTATGTAAGGCTGTGATTTGACTTTTATTGCCTCAGCTCTCGCAAGTCTTGCATATACAGTCCAATCCACGAATGAGATGGCTATTATGGTATTTGTAAGGTTTGGCCCAAGCGAAGCCGTAAATGCCATTGCCAGAACTAATCGCGGGAATGCCAGAAACATATCCGTTATTCTCATGAGGACCTCGTCAACTGCACCACCGAAATAACCAGCAATGATCCCTACTAAAGTACCGATTCCTACACTTATGATTGACACAATGAATATTATCCACAACTCAACCCTGGATCCATAAATGACCCTGCTGAAAACATCACGGCCGTATTGATCGGTACCGAAGAGATGTTGTGAACTTGGAGGAAGCAACCGATTATCTAAATCCTGTGCAATGGGATCATATGAAGTAAGGAGCGGTGCAAAGATCGCAATACCAAAGAATACAAAGATTATCACCGTTCCAACCATCGCGAGGGTTGTGCTTTTCCATAGATAAAAAGTGTGTTTCCAATCTTCGATGATTGGTTTTCTTCGTTCAAGAAATAATTTGAATCTTCCCTTTTGCGCAACACCTTTTACTTCACTCATAAGTCTCTCCTTAAACTCGCATTCTTGGATCCAAAACAGCATAAGAAATGTCTACGATGAGATTTGCGAGAGAATATATGAAAGCGATAAACAAAGTCCCTCCTGTTACGGCAGGGTAATCTAATACGAGTAGGGCATTTACGATATATCTGCCCAAACCAGGCCAGCTGAAAATGGTCTCAGTAAGCACAGCACCACTCAGAAGGCTGCCAAAGGAAAGTCCTATTATGGTAACGACAGGTATGAGAGCATTCTTAACTGCATGACGGTAAATCACGACCCTTTTGGAAAGCCCTTTGGATTTTGCCGTTCTTATGAAGTCCTGCCTCAAGACATCAAGCATACTCGCTCTCATTATCCTTGCGATCGATGCAGCCGAAGCATAACCAAGGACGAATGCAGGGAGTATGATATGACGAAGACCATCCCAGAAAGATGTCCAATCACCTGCGATGACAGAATCCAGGAGTACAAGTCCTGTGATATGGGGTGGAAATATGAAAAGGCTATTCCTACCTCCTCCAGGAAGCCAACCCAGACGATAATAAAATAACAATAACAACAACAAACCAAGCCAAAAAACTGGCATCGATACTCCCAGTATTGAAAATACTCTTGAAAAGTGATCGATGACTTTATTTCTGTAAACTGCAGATAATATCCCAAGAACAACTCCTACTATTGTTGCGAAGATCATGGAAACAATCGCAAGTTCAATAGTAGCAGGGAAAAAATCTATTATATCCTTCAAAACAGATCGATTTGTCTTTAAGGATACCCCAAAATCACCATGGACTATCCCCTCCATATAGTTTATGAATTGTAAAGGTATCGATTTATCCAGCCCAAGTTGATGTCTCATTTGATCGACCAGTTCTATAGGAGCATTTCCACCTAATATTGCTCCGACTGGATCTGCAGGGATAACATGGGTTATGAAAAAAACGATAGTTGCTACCCCAAACATAACGATAATCATTAGAAAAAGCCTTTTTACGATATAAGTTCCCAGTTTCACTCTCATCATCCTTTTTTCGAAACTATTCGACCATAGAGCGGATATTCATCAAAAGATAGTCTCAAAATTAAAAACCATTTTATGATATCAGCATAGTCCTAAAGCGAGATCTAAAAATCATTCTTTTATAATTAGCTGTATGTTTTCCTCTGTACTTCTGTGGCAATTTAATGTTCTGAATAGTTACATTTTTTAAGAATAAAAGGGGCTCAGGATCCAAAATCATTTATAAAATGCACACAAACCAATCCTGAACCCCCGTACATAAACAGCAAGTTACAACTTTTCAGATCCTTATAAAATTACTTGTAAACCTCTGTCCAATCGACGTGTACAGAATAACCTTCAACTGCTTTATCGAATCCTTTTACCTCATTTCTTACTCCCCAATAAGTGATCGGTTGGTAGAGCATGGCAAATGGGCCATATATATGCCAATAGTTTGTGAGATCTACATACATTTGAAAACGTCTATCTTCATTCATTTCCTTTCCTGCAGCTTCAGCAAGATCAGCGGCGTAATCATCAATCCAGGCACATCTCCAGGCAAGCTGATGTACTCGATGGTTGGCAAAAGGATTGGCAAGGGCATCTGCATCTGGATAGTCAACACCCCAACCTGCAACGATCATCTGTAACCCCTGCTTCCTATACTTTGCATACATCTGTGATGCCTGCATTAGATTTATCTTTGCCCTTATTCCTATCTCCGCAAGGTTACTTTGAACGATAACTGCTTCATTTCTACGTCTCTCTGTTGTATTCGTTACGAGTTCAACGTCAAAACCATCAGCATATCCTGCCTCTGCCATGAGTTTTTTGGCTTTTTCTATATCCTGATGGTAGGGATTATTTTCTACATATCCGAAATATCCTACGGGAAGGAACTGTTGATTGTTTATAGCAAAACCTGCCACTACTTTATCGATTATTGCCTTGTAGTCTATGCAGTATTTAACTGCTTGTCTTACTCTCACATCTTTGAAAGGTCCCCAACCTGCATTCATAGCAACATATTCATCAGATTGCCCGGGGGTGGTAACGATGGAGATATCCTCAGCACCCTTAAGGGAGTTTGCCTGTTCAGCGGTTAAGTTCCATGCTACATCTATATCTCCCTTTCTTAAAAGCAGATATTGATCCGTAGGTTCTGGAATATCTTGAACTATGATAGTTTT
>QNAT01000096.1 GCA_003641555.1 Thermotoga sp. | reverse complement strand
ATTTTCCCTTCTTTCCTTAACTTTATCTGGATTTTGAAGATATGTTTGATTATCTTATCCTGCAGTTCTGGTTCTATATCCAGGAATTTAGCAGCATATACCAGATTCCTATCTGTCCTATCCATCTTCAATCTTCTGATGATCTGAGTGAGTTGTTCTTTAAGTTCCAGACCTTCTTCGAATTCCAAATTCACCAATAAGACTTCAGAATCCAGAAGATGCTCTTCTGTTAGAAAAGACATTCCTCCTGCACTTATATCCCTGGTTGTAAATGAATGCCAGAACTCTGCTGTAGATCTCTTGTATTTACCCTTCAAGGCACACCTCAATCTGACGAAGTTTCTCCTTTGTACTCTTCTTACGTAAGGAGGAGTCTTAACGAATAAAACATAAAATCCCTCCTCATCTCTTCCTTTATCCAGTACCAATACATCGAATTCGTAGAGATTTTGCCTTTCAAAGGCTTTGATATGCATACGAGTCCCTCTGGGAATTGGGATGAATACTCCCTTTATAGAGGGCATGCCGATCTTCATGACCGAAGTTTCTGGGTATACATCGTTCACAATACTTTTATAATTGCCACTTATCTCTGGTTCGGCATCAACCGTTACATCCAAATTCATGCCTGGCTTTATGGCTTTATCCATTGGTATTCTCTCGAAATAAACCACCGTTATAAATCCACACTCTCTAATTTCAAATTGACGAACTTCCGTATAGATTCCTCGATAGATTTATCCATATCTTCGAATTTTAATCCATAAGGATATTTACCTATATGTGGATCTTCTTTCCCCATCCAGGCAATAGTAGCAGACAGGTTATCTATTCCAACTATAGGTTTCAACGAAAAAGATAAAGTGACCTTATCATCTTTCAAGAGTCCTTTTTCACCCATAATTCCCACTCCCACAGTGCTTACATCAAGTGTTATGCCTTTTATTACAACGCCTTTTTCTGTGCTTACCATTATTCTCGTCAAATATGGTATTCTCGTTGCTCGTCTCCTCTGAATTCTTATCAACTTCAACGGCATTTTCAAAATTAAATTCAGGCCTCTGCTATCCTTTGAGATATCTATTACTTCAGCATCAAAATCGAACATTCCTTCGATCGTTGGGATTGCTATCGAAAGTTTTTCCCCTTTTGCTACCCTAACAGTAGATGAAGAAGAAATGATCAATATAGCATTCTTTACATCTATATTTTCCACACGACCATGTATTATATTGTTATCAGTACTTTTAATTATCAGAGCTTTTCCTATCTTCAAAATCCCTGTTCCCATTTCAATCCCTTCCACAATTATACAAAGATAATATATGATTATACTGCAAAAAACTAAATATCCGCCACAGAAAAAACCATTGAACAAAATATTTCGTGCGTTTTTTATCTCCCCTGTGCCTTAGTGGTAGATATCATTAACTCATAGGAACAGAACCGAAGTCTTGTTCTTATGAGTCTTTGTATCTCCATGACTTTAAAAAGCTACTCCTTTCTTACAATGCCAAAGAATTTCAATAGCCTTTCAGGGAAGGACTCTTTTTTTGAAACCACACTTTGATCGCCGTTCACGAGATCGGATACAATTTTATCTATTGAAAGAAGAGCCAATGAATGCGTCCTTGTAAATGCCAGAGGTTGTTGATCTTTTATGCTTCTTGGTATCATCTTATCTTCTCTGATGAAATAACAACCATCTATATTTACATCTAAGAAACGTTTTATGGCTATTCTTAATCGATCCAGTATCTTCCTTCCTTCGGTTGCATTTTCTACGCGATTCAGGATCATATAAATACGTGAGGTTATACCCCGTGTTTTCATCACTTTTATAAGGGTATATGCATCTGTTATTGAAGTTGGTTCCATCGTTAATACAACATATACCCTATCTGCAAATTGAAGGAAATCCACAACGTTTTTGGATATACCAGCCCCCGTATCTATGATCACGTAATCGTTTCTAAATGATATCTTTGATAATTCTCCAATGATGTATTCTCTCATCTCGTTACTCATATCCACAGCTTCAGTTATGCCATTTCCTCCACTGAGTAGATCCAATCCATATTCAGTTTTGAGAGTTATGTCTTCAAGGCTTCTTTCCCCTCTTATGAGATCTATTACCGAGTACGTTGGTACTACTCCCAACATGATCTCAACGTTGGCAAGACCTATATCTGCATCCAGAAGAAGAACTTTTTTTCCCATCCTAACTAATTCCAGGGAGAAGTTGGTTGCTACTACGGACTTTCCAACCCCACCTTTCCCACTGGAGAAAACTACGATCTCCGTATTTCTCATCATCGCTTCTCTGAGCCCTCTGGCTTGATCGATCCTGGAATTGATATCCATCATTTCGCCCCCATATATCCCTTTGGACCGTAGATTATTAGATGGGATAATTTGTTTACCTCGGCTACCTCTATATCATCGGGTACATTTTGTCCCATTGTTACATAAGCTAAAGATTTATCGAATTCATATATTGCGTTGAGTATGTTACCAAATGTT
Source organism: Thermotoga sp. (assembly GCA_003641555.1). GTDB lineage: Bacteria > Thermotogota > Thermotogae > B3-G13 > B3-G13 > B3-G13. The sequence goes on along the minus strand of QNAT01000096.1, from coordinate 3,151 downwards.
GTAGTTTCATCCAATTTTGTGAAGATAAGTTTACATTCCCCCAGAGTCGAAAATTGCTTTATCATATCTTTTATATCGGTATACTTAGTCGTTGCACTCAAAAGCAGATATATCTCATCGGGTCTGCATATATCTACATAGACCCTTAGTTCTGACATATGCATAGAATTTCTTTGACTTCTCCCAGCCGTATCTATCAAGATAAGGTCTTCTCCTCTCATCGCTTCTAAAGATTCTTCCAATTCTTTAGGTGTATAAGCCACGTTCATTGGGACACCTAATATGTTGGAATACGTCTTGAGTTGATCCACCGCCGCTATTCTATACGTATCTATAGTTACTATCCCGACCTTCTTTTTTCTATGCAGATAGTAATCTGCCGCTAATTTTGCAATAGTAGTAGTCTTTCCAACTCCAGTTGCTCCAACGAAGATCGCGATGGTTGGAGAGTTTTCCTTCAAAGTTGTAGGACCTGTAACTTTGAAGAACGCCGATAGATAATCAAGTGCCTTCTTATTCAAAATTTCTAAATCGCTTAGCTCTGAAGGATCTGATGTCAAGCTTATCCTATCTGTTATCTTCTCGACTACTTCTTCTTTGACCTCCTGTTCGATCATTCTATTTCTTACATCCTTTATCTTACCTATTAGCATATTCTCATCAATGGGTTTAGCGTATATCCTGGATTTCACTTCAGTTAACATCTTTTTTATATCATTTAACTCTTTTCTCAAGTCTTCATTATCTTTCTCACTTTTTACATATACATCATTATTAACATCTATTTTAGGTTTATCCTGTTTCTTTTTCGAGACTATTTGCTGTAAGTCGTAAATACCGATCTTGCGTTCCGTATTGGTTTTTAATTCGGGTTTTTGAATAGGGTTGCTTGATTCATTTTTTCTATCATCTACTGTTGCTGCTACTTCCAGGTACTTTTTACCAAATAGCCCCATGAATCCTCCTTTTCGCACATAACGCGTATATAAGATCACGGCATTATCACCGAGGTCATGTTTCACATTTATGAGTGCTTCCTTCATATCCTTTACCACATATTTTTTAAACTTCATAAGCTCACCACGCTTGTAGTAACAGCTTCGATCTCATTTGCCACTTCCGCATAAGACATAACGGGAACCATATACAATGGTTTTTTTATCAATCTTCTCAAATATCTTCTCAATGATGAAGAACATAACAATATCGGTTGGTAACCATTTCTTATTGCTTCTTCCACACTCTTGCTTATATTGTTTATCAATCTTTGGGCTACTTCAGGGTTTATATTCAGAAAACGCTGCTCCTCCTCGCCCGTTATCGCTTCTGCCAGCTGTTTTTCCAACGCAGGATCTAAGGTTATGACATGAAGTTTACCATCATCTGACTTGTACATATTGGTTATCAAACGTTTCATACTTTGCCTGATCTTTTCCGTTAACAAATCGAGATCGGTAGTTTTACGTCCATAATCTGCCAAAACCTCAAATATGGTAGGAAGGTTTCTTATGGGAATATTTTCTTTTAACAAATTCTGCAATATCTTTTGGACGTCTGGTATCTTAAGTATATCAGGAATAACCTCATTTACAAGACTCTCATATTTTTCCTTCAATCCGTTTATCAGCATCTCCGTTTCATTTCTTCCAAGAAATTCATATGAATAATTCTTTATCACTTCTGTGAGATGGGTAGCAAATACACTGGGAGGATCGACAACAGTGTATCCTGCCATTTCTGCCCCTTCTCTTTCTTCTTCTGTAATCCATAGTGCCTCGAGTCCGAATGCCGGTTCTTTAGTAGGAATACCTTCTATTTTTTTCGTCACAGTTCCAGGATTCATCGCTAAGAATCTATCCACCATCAGTTCATATCTGGCAACTTCGGCTCCCTTTAACTTGAAGACATACTCGTTGGGTTTAAGCAGCATACTATCTCTTACCCTTATAGGAGATATTACCAGTCCCAACTCCAGTGCTATTTGACGTCTGATCATGGTTATCCTCTCCAACAAATCGCCTCCCTGCTGAGCGTCTGCCAGAGGAATAAGGCCGTAACCTATTTCCACTTCGAATACATCTGTTTGTATTATATCAGAAACTTCCTCTGGTGTTGAAATCATAGGAGCAGCAGGAGTGGTAGGGGCTCCCATTTTTTCTTCACCAGCTGGAGCCGCAGCTAACCTTTGCTTTCTCTGTAGTGATAATGCAAGAAATATGGTAGCAATGCCCAATAATAAACTCGATACTACTGGAATAGGAGTAAAGATCCCCAGGAACAGGATGGAGATCCCGGTTAAGATCAAAGCCCTCGGTTGAGAAGCAAGTTGATCTGTAACATCTCTTCCAAGATTGTGTTCGGATGCCGCTCTTGAAACCACAAAACCCGTGGCAGTAGAGACTAAAAGAGCAGGTATCTGTGTTACAAGTCCATCGCCAACTGTGAGTAAAGCATAAGTTGTAGCTGATTCTCCAAAAGAAAGATGCTGCATCATAACACCTATTATCAATCCTCCCAGTATATTTATGAAGACTATTATTATAGATGCTATGGCATCTCCCCTGACGAACTTGGAAGCACCATCCATAGCACCATAAAAGTCTGCTTCTCGCCTGATCGATGTCCTCCTGCTCCGAGCTTCTTCTTCCGTTATAATGCCTGCATTGTAATCCGCATCCACACTCATCTGTTTTCCTGGCATTGCATCTAACGTGAATCTTGCAGCAACTTCGGCTATTCTTTCTGCTCCTCTGGTAATTACTATATACTGAATGATTATCAAAATGAAAAATACTATCATACCAACGATGTAATTTCCACCCACTACAAACGTTCCGAAAGCTCTTATTACTCTACCGTTAAAATTCTTACCCTGTAAGAGTATCAATCTTGTGGATGTTACATTTAGAGATAACCTGAAGAGTGTCATGATCAACAGGATCGATGGGAAGGATGAGATATCCAGGGTTTCTTTTATGTACATGGCTGTCAATATTATTATCAGAGATAAAGCAAGATCAAGAATCTGCAGCACGTCTAATAAGAACGTTGGTATCGGTAATATCATTATTAAGACGATCATTAAGATCAAAAGTGCAACGACTACATCAATATATTTAAACACATTTTACCCTCCCATCTGCTCAGATAT
>QNAT01000095.1 GCA_003641555.1 Thermotoga sp. | reverse complement strand
TGATAAACTCGCTTCGCTCAGACATATCATTTTCTTAACACATTTTTCCTCGAATTCCTTAACGCAAATTTCGTAATGCCGATTTAAAGTCAAAACCTCAACAGGACAATTTTCATCTTGCATCATACATTCCCGTAACCGTAGGGACATGACTTTAAAGTCTCTGCCCATTGGAACGCAGTCCCATAACGTCATTCACCTACGGCGAATCGGACAGGTTTAAAAACCTGTCCCTACAGTAAAATTGACAGGTCTGAAGACCAGTCCCTACGATTTTTTGAAACGATCACATCTTAACGTTCTGTTTTCAAATACCCTTATTACTGTTCATTTCTTTTGTCTTGATACAAAAGAAACGAACCAAAGAAAAAGTCAAAAACCCAATGGGACAATTTTCATCTTACACCATACATACCCATAACCGTAGGGGCATGACTTTAAAGTCTCTGCCCATTGGAACGCAGTCCCATAACGTCATTCACCTACGGTGAATCGGACAGGTTTAAAAACCTGTCCCTACGATTTTTTGAAACGATCATATCTTAACGCTCTGTTTTCAAATACCTCTATTATGTTCATTTCTTATTCGTGTTGGATCTGCACAGCATGAGGTTAGCGATCAATATCCATCCCCATGTAAAATTGTACCAGCGTGGATGAGAGCTGTAAAATGGTAAAAAAGCAGATATCAACAGCATTATCGAAATCACACTTACAGTAATACTTTGCCAGTTCACTTCTTCTTTATTCATCCAGAAGATGGCCATCACCAATAGAATTCCTCCACAGGCGAAACCATCCACACTTTGCAATAACGGAGATAAAGATAAAAAACCTGCTGCGATCAACCATATGGATATACCTAACGCAATATATCGCATGTACTTCATAAATTTTCTCCCCGTTTTCGTGTATTCATATTGATATTCACTTTTGCATTGATTCCAGCATATACTTCACTTTCTCATACTGGATTTCGTAATTCTTCAGCTTTTTTCTGGCGTCGTCCACAACATCTTCTGGAGCACTTCTAATGAATCTTTCGTTCTCCAACTGCTTTTCGAAGTGCCCTATATCTGATCTTAGTTTGGTGAGTTTTTTGTTCAACCGATTTCTTTCATATTCGAGATTCGTTCCTTCCTCCAGAAGTACAGAAACCTCTATTTCATTATCAACGATTCCCGAGGCCTTTGCTCTTGAGTCTTCCTCACTCGAATCCTTGAGGACAACCCCTGCGAGGGCAGAGATCATTTCCACCTTCGAGTTCAGAAGAGAGGCTATCGTATCGTTTTTGAGGTTTAACACAGCATCTACCTTTACTTTCAAAGGTATGTTGAGTTCACTTTTAATATTTCTGATGGTTTTTATAACATTTATAACTCTTTGCATCTTCTCTTCTATACCTTCGTTTATGAAAGATGGATCAGCGGATGGCCATTTTGCAATCATAACGGATTCTATTGGCATATCGAAATTCTGCCATATCTCTTCCGTTATGAAAGGCATGAATGGATGTAGAAGGCGAAGTATAATTTCGAGAGAATTGAAGAGCACGTATTGAGCAACCCGCTTCTTACCCTTATCCTTTCCGTATAACCTTATCTTGGAGCACTCGATGTACCAATCACAGAATTCAGACCAGATGAATTGATAAAGGGCTTTAGCCGCATTACTGAATTCGTATCTATCCAGGTTTAGAGTAACTGTGGATATGGTCCTTTGGAGTCGTGAAAGTATCCATTTATCTGCCAATTCCAATTCATCTTCTTCCGGGACAAAAGTTCGGTCCATATCCTTTGTATTCATCAGTGTGAATCTCGCAGAATTCCATATCTTATTAGCAAAGAATTTGTTATCTACTATCCTCTTTTCATCCATTATGATATCTCTGCCTTGAGCTGCGAGAGATGCAAAGGTGAATCTGAGGGCATCCGTTCCATATTTATTTATAACATCGAGGGGATCTATTCCGTTCCCGAGCGATTTTGACATCTTCCTGCCGTATCTATCCAGGACCAATTGATGAAGATACACATCACCGAATGGGATCTCGTCCATGAATTCCAGACCCTGCATTATCATTCTTGCGACCCAGAAAAATAAGATATCGAAGCCAGTTACCAGCAGAGACGTCGGGTAAAAGTACTCCAACTCGGGTGTCTTTTCAGGCCAACCGAGTGTAGAAAATGGCCATAATGCAGAAGAAAACCATGTATCCAACACATCCTCATCCTGATAGATGTTTGTGGAACCACACTTTTCACATCGCTGAACCTTATCTTCAGAAACGGTTATATGACCACAATCCTTGCAGTACCATGCAGGTATCCTGTGTCCCCACCACAACTGACGTGATATACACCAATCACGAATATTCTCCAGCCAATTGAAATAGACTTTCTCCCAGCGAGAGGGATAGAATTTTATCTTCCCTTCCCTTACCACCTTCATTGCCTTTTCCGCAAGGGGTTTCATCTTGACAAACCACTGCTTCGATACTATGGGTTCTATCTCTGTATGGCATCTGTAACAGTGCCCCACAGAATGAACATATTCTTTCACATCAAGAAGATATCCTCTGGACTTGAGTGCCTCGATAACTTTCTCTCTCGCCTCTTTTATCGTAAGTCCTTTGAACTCCCCGCCGTTTTCATTTATCCTCCCATTCGGATCCAGTAGATTTATAGTCTTCAGTCCATGACGTTGACCCAACAAGAAATCGTTAGGATCGTGGCCAGGGGTTACCTTGAGAGCTCCTGTACCAAATGAGGGATCAACATATTTATCAGAAAATATTGGTAGTTCTCTACCAACGAGAGGAAGTATTGCAGATTTTCCTTCGTATCGCTTATACCTTTCATCTGAGGGGTGAAATGCAACCCCGGTATCTGCAAGCATGGTCTCAGGTCGAGTCGTGGCTATCACAACGTATTCATTTGAATCCTTTATCGGATACCTTATATAATATAGATTGCCCTTAACATCTTCATACTCGACTTCGTCGTTCGAAAGAACAGTTCCACACCTCGGACACCAATTGACTATGTAATCTCCTCTGTACACCAATCCTTTCTTATACAACTCCACAAAGACCTTCGTAACAGCTTTAGAAAGGCCTTCATCCAGTGTGAATCTTTCACGACGCCAATCACAAGAAGAACCGATGGCTTTCAATTGCTCTCTTATTCTTTGCCTATATTCCTTTACCCATTCCCAAACAACTTTAATGAATTCTTCTCTCCCGAGTTTCTCTTTACTTTTCCCTTCAGACACGATCTTTTTTTCAACTACATATTGCGTGGCAATGCCGGCATGATCTTCACCGGGCAGCCAGAGCGCTTCATAACCCTGCATACGCTTAAAACGTATGACAATATCCTGGAGAGTAAAATCCAGGGCTTGCCCTATGTGGAGCTGAGCAGTAACATTGGGCGGAGGGATCACTATAGTAAACGGTTTCTTATCTGGATTTATATCCGCGTTCATAAAGCCATTCTTCTCCCAATACTCATACCATTTCTTTTCGAATTCCCCGGGGTTATAGTGCTTATCCAACATTCATCTTTTCTCCCCTTTCCTCTCAATGTTGTTTTATATTATATATATTTTACCTTAAAAAGTAAATTAAATATGCAAAAAACTGTAACTCAACATCTAACATCTATGATAAATAGCACTTTCAAAAAAATGAGAGCCTCAAAGCCCTCATCACAGCAATAATATGAATCACTATAATGTTAAACGTTGAGTTATGAACCTTTCATATGGGACACTATATCTCATCTAATCCCTTTTCTGATGTGGCAAGCTTTATATCCAGCTTGTGAGCCAAAACCGTTGCCCTCGGATCTATGAACGGTGATATCACCAGTAATTCATCGATCTTCTTCTCGAATATCCTTTCGTATAGATCTACCTTTCTCCTGAATGCTGCCAGATCACCTTTGTTCACACTCGACTTTATCTCTATAGCTATCGTTTTACCGTTCTTTACCACACAATCTATCTCTACCTGAGCCTTGTCTCCAAATACCACCCCTTCTTCATCCGGGAATACGATATTCTCAACCTTATAACCCAGGTCTTCTACTACCATTTGCATGCCATTTCTAAAACTCTGCTCGCTATCTAACCCCCACCTTGCACCGAGAGCCATCATTTTTCTATCGAGTCTATCAACTGCTTTTGCCAGCTTGTTCACACTTTCTTCCGTTCTCTTCTGTGCCTCGGCAAGCTCTGCGACTGCAGTTTCCAATCTTGTTACTCTCTCCTCCGTCCTTTTCTGTGCCTCGGCAAGCTTTGCGACCGCAGTTTCCAACCTCGTTAACCTTTCTTCCGTTCTTTTCTGCGCCTCGGCAAGCTCATCTACTCTCTCTTCTGTCCTTTTCTGTGCCTCTGCAAGCTTTGCGACCGCAGTTTCCAACCTCGTTAACCTTTCTTCTGTTCTTTTCTGTGCCTCTGCGAGCTCATCTACTCTCTCTTCTGTCCTTTTTTGTGCCTCTGCGAGCTCTGTTATTGCCTTATTTACCTTATCAAACCCTGCTTCAACTGTTCTTTCAAATCTCTGGAATTCTATCTTACCGACGGCATTAATCCCCAGATCCTCCTCAAGTGCTTTAGCAAAGGCAGTTAGATACTTCCTCAAATTCTCATCAGGAATATTCGATATCACGTCTGCAACCTTTGACATATTTACCTCCTGTTTTCTTGAACTCAATTTTTATTATAACACAAATGAAATAAGTCATATCCAGGCAATGATATGCCTTTACTGCAAGAAAATACCAACGGAGTTGAACAATGTCTTCGCTCACACTAATGATGTCTATTGAGATATATCCTTTACGAGTAATTAGCAAATTATATTTGCATAAAAACCTCGCACATTTTTCCTTCAATGGCTGTAATGAGGCATAATAATCTGTAATCCACTCTTAACTCACTTGCAAATAGCAAATAATATTGGCATAATATAGTCAGTGGTGCCACTGATAGCAAACTATATTGTCGAAAGGAGGTGAAAAGTATGGCTTACGGTGATACCGTTGTCCCTGAGGACCCTATGGAAAGACTGTCGATCAGATACGATACCGGGGAGACAAACAGTCAGGGTAAAGAGATCTACAGGACGATGACATTATCTCAGATCAAGGCTGATGCAACAGATCAAGCACTGTATAACGTTGCATACAGGCTCTTCGAGATGAGCAATTACAGTGTTGCTGTCATAACGAAGAGAGAAAATACAGGTCTTGGCCCGATCGACTGATTTCGAAGGAGTTTAACGGGTTCGGTAGGTTTATTCAACTCGAAGAACTCACATAACTCAAGAAAGGAGGTGAAAAAATGGCAGATTTGCTTTTGACTTTTGGAGTTTCTTCAACCGGAGCAAAGAAAACTATAAGGCTTAGAAGTGCGGCATCCGGCCTTGACGGTACTACAGTACAGTCGAAGATGAATGATATAGTGTCTCAAAATGTCTTAACCGTGAAAGGGACACCTATCGATCAGGCTTTACGTGCTGTGGTAAGAGATGAAACTGATAACGTACTTTTCGATACAGCAGGATAAGTAAGTCGTTCGTAGGGGCGGGATTTTACATCCCGCCCAATTTAACAGAGTAAGTAATTTTGGTAAGTTCAATGAGTCTGTCAACTCGCTGAGCTCAAGAAAGGAGGTGAAAAATGATACAACTTTTCAATGTTATTTCAGATTTGAAATATCTTGCAGAGATATTCTGC
>QNAT01000094.1 GCA_003641555.1 Thermotoga sp. | reverse complement strand
CCACACGGCAAGGCAAACGAGCCAGTTACACCCGATGCCTCTCATTAGAGCTTCGACAAATGATAAATGTACCTTTCCATTAGCGATGTTCAACGCCGCTGCACCTACGAGATTCTTATCTACTTTCCACAAACCTGAGTAGTACATGAACAAAACGAGGATAATCGAGCCGACGAAGTTGCCCAGATAAACGATTCCCCATGTCCTGAGGAGAGCGCCCCAGCTAACTTTACAACTCATAGCAGGTATGGCGATGAGACAGTCACCTGTGAAGAGTTCTGCCCCAGCGATAACGACTAACATCAGCCCTACACTGAACACGCTGCCTGCAAGGAATTTTGCAAAGCCAATGCTCATTCGCATGCCTATATCGTGCCCTACCATGATGGATAGTTCTGCACCAAAGGCAATGTACGCTCCTGCAAGAATAGCGAGAACGAAAAGCCTGCCAAAAGAAATCTGGCACTTTCTTTGACAAGCTCCCTCGATGTTCTCTCCAATTTGAGGTGGTGAAAAGAAATTCAATTCTGTCATACTTTTTCCTCCTTTTTAATTTTTTGTATTTTACAAGCACAAACCTTATACTCCGGAATCTTTGCTATTGGATCCAGAACGGGATTCGTTAAAATATTAACCGCTGCTTCTTTGAAGTGGAATGAAATAAATATTACACCTTTCTTCGGCCGCTCTGATATACGAGACTTTACCTCAATGCTTCCCCTTCTGGTTGAGACTCTAACCATATCACCATCTTTTATCCCAAGTTCATTTGCATCTTCGGGGTTTATCTCTGCATAGTTCTTTGGAACGAACTCGTCAAGGACCTTTACCCTTCTCGATTCATTACCAGAATGATAATGGTACAGAATCCTTCCAGTAGTAAGGAAAAATGGATATTCGGCATCTGGCAATTCTTTTGCTGGTTTGTATTCGACTGGACTTATCAATCCCCTCCCGCTTGGTCTTTTGAAGTGCCCATCTTTATGGAGGAACTTCGTTCCAGGATGATCATCAGCTGGACAAGGCCATTGCAGCCCTTGTTTCTCCAACCTATTATGATGAATACCAGCATACGATGGGGTCAGTTCAGCGATCTCATCCATGATCTCTGCACTATTCCTGTAGTGCATCTGATATCCCATTGCCTTCGAGACCTCACATACGATCTTCCAATCGTACTTTGCATTTTTGGGTCTTTCTCTCGCAGGTCTGAGGAGCTGAACCCTTCTCTCCGTATTCGTAAATGTACCATCTTTTTCATACGCAGCAGATGCTGGAAAGACAACATCGGCGAGCTCCGCAGTTTCGGAAAGAAATATATCTTGTACAGCAAGGAATTCTAATTTTTCAAAGCCTTCACGAACACGCCTGAGGTCGGGTTCTGTCATCAGAGGATTCTCTCCCATGATATAGATCGCTTTGATCTCATTTTTCAAAGCCTTTTCTCCGAATTCAGAAACGGGTATTCCTACCTTTTCAGGAAGATTTACACCCCATGCCTTCTCAAACTTCGCTCTAACATCGGGATCAACGACCTTTTGATAACCTGGAAATACATTTGGTAGCGCTCCGAGATCGCAAGCCCCCTGTACATTTGCCTGTCCTCTCAGCGGATTGATCCCTGTTCCCTCTCTACCCAGATTTCCAGTGATAAGAGCAAGGTTTGCAACACTCAGTACGTTGTCCGTACCAGTGGTATGCTGTGTAATTCCCATAGTGTAGAAGATCATGGCGTTCTTCGCCTTCCCATAGATCTCTGCTGCTCGTTCGATGAGTGTTTTATCTACCCCTGTGAGCCTTGAAACAGTGTCTAAATCGTACTTTTCAACGACTTTCTTGAATTCTTCAAATCCTTCGGTATGCTCATCGATGAATTTTCTGTCGATCAGATCTTTATGGATAATCACATTCATTATGCCGTTAAGAAGTGCCACATCTGTCCCTGGACTGTGTTGTAGGAAGAGATCTGCCGATTTCGCTATATCAGTTCTTCTTGGATCACATACGATGATCTTCGCACCATCATATTTTTGATGTTTCTTTACGATTTGAGAGATCACTGGATGGGTTTCAGTCATATTTGAGCCAATTACGAACATCACATCGGCATCTTTTATATCATCGAGTGAATTCGTTGCAGCCCCTGCTCCTAAAGCCTTTCCGAGTCCTGTTACTGTAGAGGAATGACATAACCTGGCACAGTTATCCACGTTGTTCGTCCCCAAAACGGCCCTTGCAAATTTTTGTACAACATAGTTATCCTCGTTCGTACATCTCGACGAGCCTAATACACCTATGGCATCCGATCCATATTTCTCTTTGATTTCCTTAAGTCTCTTAGCAGTATATAGAACTGCTTCTTCCCAACTCGCCTCTCTTAACTTCCCTTCTTCCCTTATCAACGGTGTTGTAAGCCTATCCTCACTATTCACATATTCGTAGCCAAATCTTCCCTTCACACAGGTTTTACCGTTATTAACGAGAGGATTTTCAATTCCTCTTGCCATAACGAGCATATTGCTTTTATCTTTGTACAATTTAATATTGCAACCTACCCCACAGTATGCACAAACTGTATCGGTTGATTCCAATTGAAAGTGTTTTCCCTTACCCATCCTCGGTTTTTCGATCAACGCACCTGTGGGACAAGCCTGCACACATTCACCACAGAATTGACAATCGGTTTCCTCAAGTGGGAGATTGAACGGGGTAGATACCTCAGATTTATGTCCTCTGTGGGCAATACCGATCGCCTCAACAATCGCTTGATTCTCGCAGGCATCTACACATCGCCTACAAAGGATACATTTTTGAGGGTCAAACTGGATGAAAGGATTGGTGTCCCAGGAAGTTTCCTTTTGCTCCTCAAAGGCTTCTTCCTCATCGAGGAATATACTCTTCTTAATACCAAATCGATATGCGAGATCCTGAAGACTACAATCTCCATCTTTATCGCAAGTCATACAGTCTAAAGGATGGTGTGCAAGTATTAGTTCGAGATTCACCTTTCTCGCCTCTCGAACGGCAGGTGTATTCGTGAAGATCTCCATACCTTCTCTAACCTTTGTAATGCAAGAACGCTGCAGCGTACGTGCGCCCTTTACCTCTACAACACAGACCCCACAAGAACCTTCTTCTGAAATACCCTCAAGATAACAAAGTGTGGGGATATCGATGCTTGCTGCTTCACATGCCTTCAGTATCGTCGTACCTCTGGGTACCTGATATTCTTTCCCATCGATCTTTATATTTACCATATCTATCTTCCTCCCTTAGCTCACTTTACATCATACATTCACAGGGCATTTCTTTTCTCTTATATGAGTAAGCCACTCATCTCTGAACTTCCTCAAAGATTGTAATATTACATTGGGTGCCGTTTGTCCTAATCCACAGAAGGAGGTTAACATCATACTCTTTCCGAGACTCTCCAATGTGTTGATATCTCTTTCTTCTCCTTCACCTTTTGAGATCCTGTCTATTATTCTGTACATCTCCTCTGTTCCCACTCTACATGGTGTACACTTGCCGCAACTCTCGTGTCTGAAGAAGTAGGCGATATCTCTCGCTATGTCCACGATACAGCGTGTTTCATCGAGAACCACTATAGAACCTGAACCAGGCCCTGCTTCTATACGGGCTAAAGAATTAAAGTCGACTGGTGTATCCAATTCCTCTGAAGTGATAAGACTTCCAGATACACCTCCTAAGACAACTGCCTTGAGTTTCCTCCCACCTCTTATACCCTTACCCATATTCATCACGATATCGGAGAGTGGTGTACCGAAGGGTATCTCAACCACACCCTTCCAGTTGATATCACCCATCAGATTGAATACCTTCGTTCCTCGAGAACCTTCTACTCCGATACCCTTGAACCAATCTGCACCGTTGATAACGATCGGAGCTATGTTTGCAAGTGTCTCCACGTTGTTTATCACCGTGGGTTTTCCCCATAGGCCACAGGTTGGTGGATATGGAGGTTTCTTCCTCGGTTCTCCTCTTTTTCCCTCTATGGATTCCATAAGAGCAGTCTCTTCACCGCAGATATATGAACCAGCTCCTCTTCTTATCTCAACATCGAATGCAAAACCAGAACCCAATATGTGTTCACCTAAGAATCCATATTCTCTCGCATCATCTATAGCCTTTTGCAATCTTTTTATCGATAGTGCATACTCACCTCTGATGTATATATATCCTTTATTTGTACCCGTTGCGTAGCCTGCGATCATCATCCCTTCGAGTACGGAATGTGGGTCTCCTTCCATAATTCCTCTATCTTTGAATGTCCCTGGCTCTCCCTCATCGGCATTGCAGATGATGTATTTTTGATCGCTATCTGCCTTTGCCGTGAACTCCCATTTCTTTCCTGTGGGGAAACCTGCTCCTCCTCTTCCCCTGAGTTCCGATTTCTTGATCTCTTCGATCACGTCATCAGGAGACATTTCAGAGATGACTCTTTCAAGGGCTGAATAACCATCGTGTGCGATGTATTCATCTATGCTATCGGGATCGATCAGACCTGCGTTTCTCAGAACGATACGAAGTTGTCTTTCTTCACTCATTTCTATTTTCCCTCCTTCTTATCTGTTCCAGGATCTCAGGGATCTTTGCCGGAGTAAGGTTTCCATAGGGTACATCATCGATCATCATCGCAGGAGAAAGCGAGCACATGCCCAAGCAACTGCTCTCCTCGAGTGTGAATTCTCCATCTTCGGTTGTTTGACCGAAATCGATCCCAAGTGTTTCTCTCAATTTCTTCACGATCTCTTCCGCACCGGCAAGATGGCAGGAGAGGTTTCTGCATATCCTTATGATATGTTTTCCCCTTGGTTGAACAGAAAACATCGTGTAGAAGGTAGCCACACCATATGCTCTGGCTGGCGGGACCTGATGATGCTGAGCGGCTTCCATGATGTTTTTCTTAGATAGATAATTCTTTTCTTCTTTTTCCTGGCACTCATGCAGTTCTTCTATAAATCCACTTCGCTTCATACTATAAACCTCCTTACTTTTTTCCTTTCTCTATAGAGATCACCCATGGACTCGCTACTTCGCCACCGATCACGTGTTGAACCACGATCTCTTTCGCCATCTCTGGGGTCACTTTGCCGTAGAAGACCGTCTTCCCAGCCTTTTCAACTCCGACAACGGGTTCTTCTCCTTCAAATCCCAATGAACCTCTTTCTACAACCTGAACATCTCGAATATTTTGCTTCTCCAATTCTTCCATGATCGTTTTGAAGACTTTCCTTACACCCGCTGCAATACTCGCCGTCCCAGCACTAATGATGATTTTTACCATTGTTTTAGCACTCTTTGTTTCTGTTTTCTCTTTCAGTTGTTCTCTGAACTTCTTTAATTCTTCAACCGATTTGATCTTCTCCATTATCTCACCTCTATACTTCGTGTTATTTTTCACATAACGATTATAACATGTCTAAAATAAAAAAATCAATTGTTATTGGCTGTATAATAAAAATAGTTGATGGAGGACTTGACATGTATAATATAAGATGAAATTGTCCCGTTGATTTTTTCTTTGGTTCATTTCTTTTGTATCAAGACAAAAGAAATGAACATAAAGGAGTATTGCGAAACAAAGGTATTTGAAAATAGAATGTTAAGATACGATCGTTTCAAAAAATCGTAGGGACAGGTTTTTAAACCTGTCCGATTCACCATAGGTGAGTGACGTTATGGAACTTCGTTCCATCGGACAAGACTGAAGTCATGTCCCTACGATTATGGGTATGCATAGTGT
>QNAT01000093.1 GCA_003641555.1 Thermotoga sp. | reverse complement strand
TTGTAGTAACCATTTTCAGTTGCAATGCGGAATGATACGATGGTAGTCTTTGGTTAACCCTCTTGCAGTAGAATTAAGCTACCTTATTTTGTTTTCACCTCGCTTTTCATTGTTATGTTAGCAAGAATTTAAATTTCAACAACATAATCAATCCCTTTGAGTCTCTCTTGCACATGCTTGATTAACATAAAAAAGAGTCTGTCCCTATTTTTCCTATATTTGTCAAAAAAAGATTCTGGATAGAACATTTCCAGAATGCCGGTTTTTTAGCTGCAAAGCAGTTCGAAGCAACCACATAATGGTTCAGGACAACTCTGTCCGCAGGAGTTCATATCAATCTCAAAAGAATTCACATCTACTTAAAGCTGTTGATGGATCATTAAATGATTCGTGAGAGCGGAAGTAAAAATTTGCTATTCAACGTGAAATCATGAAAATCGTGCATAAAACTCACTAAATGTCCAGCAGCTCCTATATTCAATGATAAATGGTGTTAATTCAATTTGTTTTTAATAAGTAAATGATTATACAATTAGGAAAACGTTTTCATGAATGGTGGTTTTTATGAATATAAAGGATGTAGCGCAAAAAGCCGGTGTGTCAATATCAACGGTTTCAAGGGTGATAAATGGAACTGCTTTTGTTTCTGAAGAACTTAAGGAAAAGGTTCTTCAGGCAATAATCGATTTGGGATACAGTCCGGACTATCTTGCACGCGGGCTTAGGCTCAAAAAAACTTTTTCAGTTGGTATGATAGTTCCGGATGTTGCCAATCCTTTTTTTGCTGCAACTGTACGCGGAGCGGAAGAAGAGCTAAGAAAAGCGGGGATATCTTTGATAATCATAAATACCGATCAAGAAATAAAAGAGGAGATCGATGCCGTAAAAACAATGGTCTCCAAAAGAGTAGATGGAGTTATATTCATGGGTTCTGGTCAGGAAACAGAAGCTGTTGAAACTATTTGCAAGAACAAAATCCCAGCAGTATTTCTGGACAGAATAGATGATAAACGATTTTCTTCAGTAGTTATTAATAACTATGCTGGCATGTTTAAGATGATGGAGTACCTTTATTCAACCAATCACCGAAATTTCATTTACCTTGGCGGGCCGGAACATGTCAAAAGCTCTCAAGAGAGAAAACGTGCTGTTCTAAACTTTGCCAATGATCATTCAGATATTGCTATTAAATGCTACACAGGTGAATACAGTTACAAATGGGCGATGGAAAATATTCTGCCGATTTTAGGTAAGGAGAAAACGCCAGATGCGGTTGTCTGTGGTAACGATCTTATAGCTTTTGGTGTTATTGATGCTTTGAAAAAGAAAGGCATAAAGATTCCAGAAGATGTGTCTGTAACAGGATTTGATGATATTTTCTACGCAGCTCATTACAATCCCCCGCTTACTACTGTTCATCAACCAAACTACGAGCTTGGCAGAGAAGGAGCAAGGTTGTTACTTGGCCATATCGAATACGGCAGTGAAAAGCTCGTATCGAAAATACTTCCGGTATCCCTGGTAGTAAGAGATTCAACAAGGGTTAGATAAGTACAGACAGTATCTCTAAGGATAGAGGATAATTAAGGGATGTGATTTTATAAGAAAACGTTTTCATAGGAGGGGTAAAAATGAAAGGAAAAAGGATTGTTATGCTTTTTGTTGTTCTTTTGCTTTCAATCATGGTTGTGGCAAAAGTTCCGATTAAGTTCTCTTTCTGGGGGAGCCAAGCAGAAATAGATAAAGTTAAATTGCTAAAAGAAACTTTTGAGGCTCAGAACCCGGACATAGAAATTATACTTGAACATATTCCAGGTAATGAATATGAGCAGAAGCTCATGATTGAGGCAGTTGCTGGCAATGCCCCTGATGTTCAAACTATCAGAGAAGTATCCTTCATGTATCTCGCTATGGGCAATTATTATCTTCCTCTTGACAGCCTAATAAAAAAATTCAGTCTGAATCTTGAGGACTTTTACCCAAACTTGCTTGAGATGTACAAATACAATGGAAAGATATATGCACTTCCAAGAGAATTCACGCCGGTAGTCACATATTACAACAAAGCAATGTTTGATGAAGCTGGTCTTGAATATCCTTCCAGTGATTGGACATGGGATGATTTTCTTAAGATCTGTAAAGCACTAACTAAAGACACCGATGGTGATGGCGAAATTGACCAGTATGGTGTTTTTATGGTTCCATGGGATGCTCTTTACCTGCCGCTTCTTTTCACCAATGATGCAAACATACTAACTGAAGACGGAAGAAAATCAAGATTGCTCGATCCAAATACGATCGAAGCTTTCCAATTTGCCTATGATCTAATTCATAAATACAAAGTCGCTCCCCCTCTTGATGAAGCAAACACTTACGGATGGATAAACGGTTTTGCTCAGAAAAAATTTGCAATGATCTTTCAAGGCAGGTGGGCAACTCCAATATATTTGCAGATTAAGGATTTCGAATGGGGTGTTGCTCCCATTCCTTACAACAAGAAGCGCGTAACAGTTATGTATTCATCCGGTTTTGGTATATCTGCTCAAAGCAAGTACCCTGAAGAAGCCTTCAGATGGATAGCTTTCCTGACCAGTGAAGAAGGGCAAAAGATATGGGGTGGCTCGGATGCGTTAGTAGTTCCGGCGAACAGAAAGGTGGCAGAATCTGATAATTTCATAACGCCAGATGTTTTACCAAAAAACGATCAATTATTTTTGGATGAAGCCAAGAATTATGGGCAAGTACCACCAAGAACACCATCATTTGCGATGATGTATCAAATAGTCGATAGGTATTTAAATGAGATTTTTATAGGCCTGAGAACCGTAGAAGATGGTTTGAAAGCTGCTGATAAAGAACTTCAAAAGATGCTTGACCGAAGCTGGAAGAGGCTAGGATTCTGATCTGATATTAAAAGGGAGCTTTTTATATGGGAAAAAAGAAATGGAAAAAAAGCGAAGTTATGTGGGGGTATTTCCTTATAGCACCAGCTATATCCATAATAGCCATTTTTGCGTTAGTGCCTGTGGGATACGCCATATATTACAGCTTCACGGATTACAGTTTGTTTCACCCGCCATATTTTATAGGACTTGAAAATTTCAAAGAGCTTTTTGCCGACGAAGACTTCTGGCAAGTTGTCAAAAACACCTTGTTCTACCTCATTGGCGTTCCTGTTGGGTTGTTTGTAGCTCTCTTTTTAGCTTCGCTTTTAAACGATAGAACGTTGAAATTAGCTCCTTTGTACAGATCCATATATTTTGTTCCTGTTATTCTTCCAATGATATCTATTGGAGCTGTTTGGATCTGGATATTCAACGTGAAATATGGACTTATGAACCATTTTCTTGGCCTTTTAGGTATTAAACCGATACCCTGGCTTACTTCCTATGAGTGGTCAAAAATACCTGTGATCATCACGGGTATCTGGCAGGGATTTGGGGGGAGTACAATAATTCTCCTGGCAGGAATGCAGAATATTCCCGGAGAAGTTTATGAAGCCGCGAAGCTTGATGGTGCCGGGGGAATGAAGATGTTTTTTAGAATAACTCTTCCTCTGCTTTCCCAGAGCATTGTAGTTGTAACTATAATGTCTGTCATAGCTTCATTTCAAATCTTTGATCTTGTCATGGTTCTCACAGGTGGTGGACCGGGCAGAAGTTCGGCTTCAATTGTGCAGTTTATCTATGAAAAGGCGTTTAGATCTTTTGAAATGGGTTATGCTTCCGCAGCTGCAGCGCTGCTCTTTGTGGTCATTTTCATTGTAAGTATTGTGCAACTCAAGATCAGTCAGAGGATCACCAATTATTGAGGGGGCAGGAAGATGAAACTTTGGAAAAAGAACATATGGAAAAACACCATTCTCATTGTCTTTGGAATCATCATCCTGTTACCCTTTTTCTGGATGTTTACTACATCGGTCTCAGATCCATTGAAAATATTCAGTGAAAAGTTACGTTTTTTCCCGGAAGAATGGAGATGGGAAAGCTACAGAGAGGCTGTTTCGAAAGTTCCGTTTTTCCTATTTATGTGGAATAGTTTCAAGATAGCTTTTCTAGTATCACTGGGCCAGATTATTACCTCTTTTTTCGCTGGATATGCCTTTGCCAGATTGAAGTTTCCAATGAGAAATCTGATTTTTTATATAGTTTTGGGAACACTTATGATCCCCGGGCAGGTAACACTTATACCGCTTTACAGTATTATGGCAAAATTCAACCTGATAAATACTCATTGGTCACTTATAATCCCTGGTCTAGCAAGTCCTTTCGGTATTTTCCTTATGAGGCAGTACTTTTTGGTATTTCCTACAGAGCTGGAAGACGCAGCAAAAATAGATGGCTGTAATGTCCCAAAGTTTTTGATTCATGTCGCTTTACCGAGCAGCAAATCAATATTGGCAACGTTGGGGGTTCTTGCATTTATAGGAAGCTGGGGTAATTTTATTGGACCACTCGTTTTCCTTACCGATTTGGATAAAGCGACAGTGCCGTTGGGGCTTTACAGGTTTATGGGTTCCTATTCGACAAGCTGGCCCGAACTCATGGCAGCAACCGCAATATCTATTATCCCCCTGATTGTCATGTACATAATCGCACAAAGATATATCATCGAGGCTTATTCATTCGCGGGAGTGAGAAAATAGCAAAAAGGCGGATAGACAATGAAAAAACTGTATTAACTATTCAGATTCTTATCACTTTGATTTTATCAGGGTGTCCACCTATAACGAGCCAGGTTATATCTTAAAACTAAGCAAGTAGGTGATGTGTTTTGAAAAGTTTTAGAAGGAATATTCTTATTATTATTTCGGTTACTACCATCGGGCTTTACGTCATGGCAGCTTCGATTTTGCTTGATCCAATATATAGAAAATATGTGTCAAGGCCCGCCGAATTGATTGGCTTCTGGATGTATGAAACAGAAGCAGAAATTGTGGAACAAGCCAAAATGGGGGCGAATACAGCAACAGCAGATCTGCCATGGACTCCTGTTGTGGATCAGTCAAGCCCGATTAGAATAGGTGGAAAAGTTTCTCCCAGAATGAAGGACTTTATAAACGATATAGGGAAAAACAATTTCATGGGTGTGGTTCACATAGGTGCGAGAAATCAGCCTTATTTTCCGATATACCCTTCCTGGTTTTTCACCTATTTTCCACAGATTATAATGCAAGATAGGAACAACATGCCAATCAAGGTTGGAAGCTCCATTACATCTTCGTGGCCTTCCTTTGACGCTTCTCCAATTGTTTATGGTTCAACGGAATATGTCAAAAAAACAACTGAAAAGTATGCCGATGAAGAAAGAATAAAATACTGGGTTATGGGAGGAGAACAATTTTATCCCGGTGTATGGGCAGACTATAATCCAACAGCTGTTCATCATTTTCAAGAATGGCTAAAAGTCAAGTATAAATCTCTTGAATTCCTAAATACTGCTTGGAACACTAATTTTAGTTCCTGGAGTGAGGTGGAACCCACAAAGGATTATTCGACAAAAGACATTAGATATCTTGATTGGCTGCTTTTTAGAGATGACAACACGAATGAGCAGTTTCAATACACTTATCAAGCAATAATAAGTAATGATAGTGATACTCCTGTTTTTGCTCCTGTACATGGTTCAGTTTACACAAATTCTATGAGGGCCAATTTTGGAATGGATCTCAATGGATATGCAATGAATTCTGATGGTTTTGAAACTGGCCAAATAATCGTAGATTCGGACCCCGACTACTTCAACTTGATGTACTTTGAATTTTTGAACGGCTTTCAAAAACCTG
>QNAT01000092.1 GCA_003641555.1 Thermotoga sp. | reverse complement strand
TGAACGATTCGCATCCTTGTACTTTTCGAACACAGATAAGAGGGCAATGCCAGATACTCTTCCAATCCCTGGAATGCTTAACAGATTATGATAGCCTCTATTCAGCCTTTCGTTACTCTTTATTGACTTTTTTATTTCTAATTGTACGATGTCTTTAACGCCCTTGCCCATTTTCGCCGTAGGTGAATAATTTGCTTTTTAGAGTTAAACATGTATTAGTATAGTCATAAAAACTATTCTCTTATCTCTTATTGTTATGGTTTTTCTCTGTGCTTCTGTGTCTTTGTGGCGATTTGATGTTTTCTTTTGACTTGTATCAAGACAAAAGGAATGAACACAATAACGAATTGACATTTTACAAATTCGTAGCTGAATAATAGTAATAATCGTTATGATATAATAAAAAGATGGTTAATATGAAACGAATTCTGGAGATATTGGTCGATAAGGCAAAAGAAGCGAGAAAAAATGCTTATGCCCCATATTCAAAATTCAAGGTTGGGGCGGCGGTTCTCGCAGATAACAATGAGATATATACAGGGGTTAATGTAGAAAATGCCTCTTATGGATTGACGATATGTGCTGAAAGAGTAGCGGTATTCAAGGCAGTGAGTGAAGGAGCAAAGCAGATAAAAGCGGTGGCGATCGTTGCGGATACAGATGCACCTGTCCCTCCCTGTGGGGCTTGTAGACAGGTAATATTGGAATTCGCAACTAAAGAATGTAAAATCGTTATGGCGAATCTGCAAGGGAAGAAAATGATAAAGACTATAGATGAATTACTTCCGTATTCTTTTACCTCGGAGGTTTTAAATGAATGAGCATCGTTCTGGTATAGTGAGTTTGATAGGAAAACCGAATGTTGGAAAATCCACATTGATAAATAACTTCATTGGTAAGAAAGTAACGATAGTCTCTCCTAAGCCTCATACCACTCAAAATGTAATCAGATGCATATTGTCTCTCGATAATGCTCAGATTATATTCGTGGATACACCTGGTTTCCGTAAACCTCTGAACAAATTGGATAAATATGTGATGAAGGTTACGAGAAATGCAATATACGGGAATGACCTCATATTGTTAATGCTGGATGCTCAATATGGACTGAGCAAAGCAGAGGTCTATATAGTGGATGAATTGAAAAAAGTGGATACTCCTAAATTTCTCGTCATAAACAAGATAGATGCTGTAAAGGGAGAAGATAAATTGAACATTCTTGAAAGACACATGAGTAAATCCCTCAAACTCGAAAAAATACATTACATATCCGCCTTGAAAGGGACGGGATTAAGTAAATTATTAGAAGATCTGGTAGCATATCTTCCTCTATCTCCTCCTCTTTATCCTCCGAATACTACTGTAGATGCTTCTATCGTTTTTATCATAAGTGAATTGATACGTGAAAAGGTGATGCGATTTACGGGAGAAGAGATACCCCATTCTGTAGCAGTTAGAGTAGAAGATATAGAAGAAAAGGAAAACGTATATGTTATATATGCCCTTATTTTTGTCGAAAGAAAATCACAGCGTGGTATAATTATTGGGAAAAATGGAAGGATGATAAAGCGAATAGGAACTGCAGCAAGAGAAGATATAGAGTACTCTTTAGGAAAAAGGGTGTTTTTAGATCTAAAGGTTAAAGTAAAAGAAAAATGGAGAGAAAAGGATACCTTCATCCGTTCTATTGTAGAAGTCGAGTAATGTATAAAGGAGTAAAAGGTGAAAAAGAAGTTTAGTATTGGTGGCATATTGTTATTTACCATTGGTGTTCTTTTGATGTTGAACCAACTCAATCTCGTTGGTTGGGGTAAATCCTGGCCATTGATAATAGTGGCATTGGGCATTGGTGAGATGGTAAATTCTCGTTTAAACTCCGGCATCGGAACGATCATTATAGGGACATTATTGTTCTGTGCTTTGTTATTTCATATGGAATGGCATTTGATCCTGGGACTTTCATTGATCGGTATAGGCAGTTATGTGATAATAAGAGGCTTTGTCAAAAAGGTTAAAGTGTAAAGTAATTTGTATTTTGTAAAATGTCGATCCGTTTTTGATCCATGATGGTCATTCATTTTTGTTCCACCAATTCATGTTCGTTTCTTTTGTCTTGATACAAAAGAAATGAACCAAAGAAAAAGTCAAAACCTCAACGGGATACACTGTCTTTTGTGGATCAATTGTCAACGGTCTGAAAACCTGTCCCTACGATTTTTTGAAACGATTGTATCTTAACTTTCTATTTTCAAATACCTTTGTTTTGCAATACTCCTTTATGTTCATTTCTTTTGTCTTGATACAAAAGAAACGAACCAAAGAAAAAATCAAGGCTAGTACGAAATTTGCTAAAATTCTTCGTAAAAATGTTAAAAATGATAGACTCGCTTCGCTCAGACAGTATCATTTTCTTAACACATTTTTCCTCGAATTCCTTAACGCAAATTTCGTAATGCCAGCTTAAAGTCAAAACCCCAATGAGACAATTTCATCTTATTATACTATACAAATTTAAATTTACTCTTGACTTATAATCATTTTAATATTATAATATAACCATCATGGATTTAAATGAAAAAATAGATAGACTGAAGAAGGAGGGAATCACGTTAACAATACAGCGTTATGCTGTTCTGGAGTACCTTTATAAAAATCGTACTCATCCAACGGCAGAAGATATCTATCATGATTTGAAGAAAAGATTTCCTACGATCTCCCAGGCTACGATCTACAATACGTTGAATCTGCTGGAGAACTACGGCCTCATCCAGGAAATAACGGCGGAAAGGGGAAGGTCACATTTCGATTACAATGCGAAACCACATCATCACTTCATCTGTCGTAAGTGTGGCCGTATCTACGATGTCGATGTTAAGGGCTGCCCACTCGTTGGGAAGAAAACGATAGATGGCCATAAAATCGAAGAGTTAAGAGTATACATCATCGGTATATGTTCTGAGTGTTTGGAAAAAGAAGGACGTGAGAAGAATGAAAAATAAAAAAATGCCTCTATTGATCGATTCATACGTGAGGCTATCACATGATAAAAAAGGAGGTTTTGAACTTGAAAGTATTAAAAGGTACGAAAACCGAGAAAAATCTTTTGACGGCATTCATAGGGGAGTCTCAGGCAAGGAACAAATACACGTACTTCGCTTCACAGGCAAGAAAAGAGGGATATGAGCAGATAGCGGCGATATTCACTGAAACTGCAGACAACGAGAAGGAACATGCGAAAAGGCTGTTTAAGTTCCTCGAAGGTGGAGACGTGGAGATCAACGCTGCTTTTCCTGCCGGGGTGATCGGGACTACAGCGGAGAACTTGAAAGCTGCTGCAGATGGTGAACATTATGAAAATACTACTATGTATCCCGAATTTGCCAAAACTGCTGAAGAAGAAGGTTTTCCTGTTATTGCAGGAGTATTCAGGTCTATAGCGGTCGCAGAAAGACAACACGAAAAGAGATACCTTGCTCTACTCGAAAACGTAGAAAAGAATAGGGTCTTTAAGAAAGACAAAGTCGTTAAATGGAGATGCAGGAATTGCGGTTACGTATATGAAGGTACCGAACCACCCGAGAAGTGCCCCGCATGTGCACATCCAAGAGCATATTTCGAGCTCCTAAGCGAGAATTATTGAGGATAGTGCTTCGCTATCCTGCGAGGGGAGTCCGGATGTATCCTGTTCACCATTTCAAGAGAATATTGAAGAAGTATTGGGAGGTTAAACATGAATCCTAAAGCATTGTATAAGATCGGTTATGGAATGTATGTTGTTACTTCAAAGATGGATGGAAAACTAAACGGACAAATTGCTAATACAGTATTTCAGGTTACCTCAGAGCCACCAACAATAGCGGTTAGCATAAACAAGCAAAACTTGACCCATGAATTCATTCAGAAAAGTAAAGCTTTTGGGGTATCAATTTTATCAAAAGAAGCACCATTGAAACTAATAGGCCATTTTGGTTTCAAAACTGGTAAAGAAATCGATAAATTCAAGGATGTGAGTTACAAAACAGGGGTAACAGGAGTTCCAATACCCCAGGATTATGTCACAGCATACTTAGAGATAGAGGTCGTAAATACAGTCGATGCGGGTACCCATACCATATTCATTGGCAGATTAGCCAATGCAGAGGTCATCAACAATGAAGAGCCTATGACATACGCATATTACCATGAGATCAAGCGTGGAAGAGCACCCAAAACAGCCCCAACCTATATTGAAGAAGATGAAAAAGGAGGTGGGAAGATGAAAAAGTATAAATGTAAAGTATGCGGGTATGTTTATGACCCGGAGAAAGGAGATCCAGATAGTGGAATTAAACCAGGAACCACTTTTGAGGAATTACCAGATGATTGGGTCTGTCCTGTATGTGGTGCAGGAAAAGAAGAATTTGAGGAGGCATAGGCAAAATGGCGACAAGAGAAGTTAAGTCAGGAGTATATTCTGTAGGAGCAATAGACTGGGATAGAGAATTTTTCGATGAACTCATTCCATTGCCTGATGGGACAAGCTACAACGCATATATTATAAAAGGCACGGAAAAGACAGCTCTCATCGATACCGTAGATCCAACAAAAGGGGAAGATTTGATAAAGAACTTGAAAGGTCCTGGAGTTGAAAAATTGGACTACATAATTTCGAATCACGCGGAGCAGGATCATTCGGGCACGATCCCGAAGATGTTAGATTTGTATCCCGAGGCACGGGTGATTACCAACGAAAAATGCAAAGACTTCTTGAAAAATCTGCTCCTTATACCCAATGAAAGATTTATCGTGATAAACGATGGGAATACGTTATCATTGGGAAATAAGACCCTGAAGTTCACATTCACCCCATGGGTACATTGGCCAGAGACAATGGTTACTTTCTTGATGGAAGACAAAATTCTTTTCAGTTGCGACTTTTTTGGTTCGCATCTCGCCACTTCTTCTTTGTTTGCCGAAGAGGGAGAAAAATTGCTTGAATCTGCAAAAAGGTATTACGCTGAGATAATGATGCCTTTTAGAACTTCCATCAGGAAAAACATCGAAAAGATCTCAGAACTTGAAATAGAAATGATAGCGCCGAGCCATGGTCCAATATACAAAAATCCTGCTTTCATTATAGACGCTTACAAAGAATGGATAAGTGATGAAGTAAAAAATGAGGTTGTAATTCCTTACGTTTCAATGCACGGTAGTACAGAGAAGATGGTATCCTACTTTGTTGATCTGCTCATCCAGAGGGGTATCACTGTTAAGCCATTCAATTTATCAAAAAATGATATAGGCGAACTTGCAATGGCATTAGTAGATGCAGCAACTGTCGTGATGGCAACACCAATGGTTCTTGCTGGTGCACATCCTAAAGCAGTTTATGCCGCATATCTTGCAAATGCGTTTAGACCGAAGACGAAGTTTATCTCAGTCATAGGTTCCTACGGTTGGGGTGGAAGATTCATAGACCAATTAAAAGGACTTTTGGGTAATCTTAAGGCTGAACTACTTGAGCCCGTTGTTGTAAAGGGATATCCCGATGAAGAGGATCTCAAGGCATTGGAAAGATTGGCAAATGAAATCGTAGAGGAGCATCGCTCCATAGGTGTAATGTAAATACGAATGAGAGGTGAATAAAATGATAAGTAAGAAGATCGAAGAGGCTATAAACAAGCAGATAAATGAGGAAATGTTCTCTTCATACCTGTATCTATCCATGACAGCATATTTCGATTCCCTGAATCTGAAGGGCTTTGCAAATTGGATGATGGTACAGCAAAAGGAGGAAATGGACCATGCGATGAAATTTTACAGGTATCT
>QNAT01000091.1 GCA_003641555.1 Thermotoga sp. | reverse complement strand
GGCATTACGAAATTTGCGTTAAGGAATTCGAGAAAAAATGCGTTAAGAAAATGATACTGTCTGAGCGAAGCGAGTTTATCATTTTTAACATTTTTACGAAGAATTTTAGCAAATTTCGTCATAGCCTTGATTTTTTCTTTGGTTCGTTTGACTTGTATCAAGACAAAAGAAATGAACATAATAACTGATTATTTAAAAAGGAGTGAAGGAAATTGAATGGTAAGAGATTCATAATAATAACCGGTGGTGTAATAAGTGGAATAGGTAAAGGCACAACAGCAGCTTCACTGGGAAGGATGTTGAAGGAACAGGGATTAAAAGTAGGGGTTTTGAAGATAGATCCTTATCTTAATATAGATGCTGGAACCATGAATCCCGACCAGCATGGAGAGGTTTTCGTAACAGATGATGGATACGAAGCGGATCTCGACCTGGGACATTACGAGAGATTTTTAGGGGAAAACATGAGTGCGAAAAACAACCTCACTGCTGGCCAGACTTATTTCAGCGTTATAGAAAATGAAAGAAAGGGCAAGTATCTCGGTTCTACTGTTCAGATCATACCCCACCTGACGAGAGAGATAAAGAACAGGATAACGAATGTAGAAGGTGATGTCATCATTGTAGAGATAGGAGGTACTGTGGGAGATATCGAAGGAGAAGTTTTCTTAGAAGCAATAAGAGAATTGAAGCTGGAATTGCCGAGAAACAGTGTATTTTTCATTCATCTCACCTTTGTACCTTATCTCTCGGTTACATCAGAGTTTAAAACGAAACCAACTCAGCAATCCGTACAATTGCTCAGAAGGATAGGTATACAACCCGATATGATAATAGCAAGATCGAACAGAAAGTTGGATGAAAAGGCGAAGAATAAGATAGCACTTTTCAGTGGGATAAGGCCTGCATATGTGATAGGTTTAGAGGATTTACCCAGTATATACCAGGCTCCTGAAAGGTTGTTTCTGGAAGGGGCACACTTCAAAATAGGAGGATATATAGGTCTGGATATGAAGAATGAATTCAAATGGAATATACCAAAATGTGATAAAAAGGTTTCGATCGCTCTGATAGGAAAATACACAGGTACAGATGATGCATATAAGAGTGTTATAGAAAGTTTGATTCTATCTGAGGCACCAAAGCCAGATATAGTGGACAGTGAGATATTTGAAAGATATGATGATGAAAGAGTAAATGCGGTACTTGAGAAATATGACGGCTTGATAATACCCGGCGGTTTTGGTTCAAGAGGTATAGAAGGTAAGATAAAAACGATAAAATATGCGAGAGAGCATGATATACCCCTACTTGGTTTGTGTCTGGGCATGCAGTTGATGGTTGTAGAATATGCGAGAAATTGTCTGAATCTTGAAAATGCAAATTCAACTGAATTCGATGAGAATACCTCTTATCCTGTGATAGATATGATGGAAGAGCAAAAACGCATACTCAAAATGGGAGGAACGATGAGGCTTGGGAGTCAGGAGGCAAGGTTAATAAAAGGAACAGTGCTTTATGATATATATGGAAGAGACAAGATTTCGGAAAGACATAGACATAGATACGAAATAAATTTAGATATCTTACCTCAATTGAAGACAGCTGACACTGATCCCGAACCTTCCAATATGAGGATATCTGCGATATCGCAATTCGTCGAAGCCGTTGAGATAAGTAATAAGAGATTTTTTGTGGGTGTGCAATATCATCCAGAGTATAAATCTAAAGTTGGTTCTCCTCACCCGCTCTTCAAGAGGTTTGTAGAAGTATGCGCTAACAAAAGTTAATACAATGGCAACTTATATCTACACTGCTCGAAATCGCAAGGGGAAAAAGATAAAAGGGAAAAGTGATGCTGAGACCAGGAATGTACTCATAAGGCAGCTCATAGCAAGGGGTTTTATTGTAACAGAAATAAAGGAAAAGAAAAAATTAAAGATTTGCAGGAGGATTTCTGGATATATCCCTAAGTTAAAAGATATCGTGATCTTCTCAAGACAATTATCTACCATGGTAAGTGCAGGAATAAGAGTGGTCGATGCGTTGAGGGTGCTTTCCCAACAGTTAGGTTTTGATAAGAAATTTAAAGAGATGATCAAGAAAGTGATAATCGATATCGAGTCCGGGATGAGTCTGTCAGAGGCGATGAAGGAGACAAAATTCTTTACAGACCTATTCGTTTCACTTGTAGAGGCAGGGGAAGCCAGTGGTTCTTTAGATATAACTCTCGATAGAGCAGCTCAGTTTTTCGAAGCGCAAAAGAAGCTGAAGAACCAAATTAAATCTGCCTCGGCGTATCCTAAATTCATACTTTCCTTTGCTGGAATAACTTTTTTTATCATAGTCTTCTACATATTTCCTAAACTCACTTCTTCTCTCGGCTTGAAGAAGATATCGGGTTTATTAGGCTCTTTGATGTGGCTTAATACCTTTGTCAGATCCCATTTCATTCTTAATATCTCTCTGATAATCGGTATAATAATGAGTTTCTACATGTTAACTCGAACATCGATATGGAGAGATATATCAACGGAAATAATGGATCACAGTCCAGTTATAGGGAATATAAGGAAAAAGATAGCAATAGCAAGGTTTAGCCGTGCATTCTCTACTCTGTTTGTGGGAGGAGTTCCTATCATAACTACTCTAAAGATAAGTGCACAGGTTACGGACAACAGAGCGGTCCAGAAAACTATACTCGGTTCAATAGAACCTATAAAAGCAGGTGAGTCACTCAGTAGTGCTCTGAGTAAAAATGGTGTCTTTCCGAAGATGGTGTTAGAAATGGTGGAAGTTGGAGAAAGAAGTGGTAGATTGGAATACATGTTTGAGAAGATCGCCGATTTCTATGATGACGAAGTTGATACCTCTTTGAAGGGGATCTTATCTATATTAGAACCAGTTTTACTCTTAATAGTTGGTTCTTTTATTGCTTTGCTCGCTTATCTTGTCTACGGTACCATATTCAAAAGTACTGCTCAATTTGGAAGAGGATTGTAGCACAGTGAAAAGAACATTTACAGGCATAGATATAGGGCAGAGTGGGATAAGAATAGCTGAAATAGCGAGAAGAAAAGATAAATTTATTTTGAATGAGTTGATATCTACAGATTATGAAGAAGAATATATAAGGGAAGGACAGATCATAGAACCTGAAAAACTAACGAAGTTGTTAAGAAACCTTTTGGATTCTAACAATATATCTCGGAAATATGTAGTCTCAAATATCTTTCCAGAATGTGTTTTGGTGAAGAGGGTGCAGATACCTCAAATGCCTTATGAAGAGATAAGGAATGCTTTGAAGTATCTATCTGCCAATGAGCTGCCCTTCGATGCTGAAGAAATGAATATGGATTATGCTGTTGTGGGAGAGATGGAGGAAGATGGCGTATTGAGTTTAGATGTAGCCATTTTCATCACGAAAAAAGATGTTTTGTTATCTGTAATTTCTATGCTGAAAGATGTGGGTATAAAGGGGCCTATGATCATCGATATCGAATACCTTGCATTATTGTATACTGCGGATATAAAATTGTCGGGGCGAGAAAACAATATCCTCGTTCGCATAGGTAAATATTCTACAGATGTATGCTTGATTAAAGGAAATAATATGATGTTGGCACGGAATATGCCTTATAGTGGAGAAGAAATGACACATAGAGTTATTGAGAAATTGGGTAGGGATGAGAAAGACTGCAGGGAATTGATAACGAAATGTTCAACCTTCAGGGATATATCGGGTAATGGAGAACAAGAAGATGAAGTTATTGAAATCATATTGGATTATCTCAGAGAGTTTACTACGGAATTTTTTAAAGTCTTGAGCTACTTTGAAATGCAGCTGAACGAACGAGAAGTGGTGTTCAACAATATCATCATGGCAGGAAGAGGAGGATATTTCAAATTTATTCCATCTTTTCTGACGAACCTGGATCTGTTCGAAGACTACGGAAGCCCTAAGATTCGTTATTGGCAGTTAAGAAGAAGACTTTTTTCAGTTGATCCAAAACTAAGAATGTTTTTGAAAGAAGGAATAGATTCATTGAGATTCTCCACAGCTATATCTCTTGCTTACAGAGGTGCAACTGAAGAATGGTAAGGATAAATCTCTATGCCGGGTATGTCAATCATAATAAGTTTCCTATTACTCTTCTCGTCCTGAAAATATCAGTGGTAATGTTCGTAGTAATCACTGCTTTTAGTCTGTTGTATCTGAATCACATAATAAAGGTTTATAACAAGCGTTACGCGGCTCAGATATCCAGATATTCCATTCCGAAGTTCACTGTACATAATTTAGACTTTCTCAACAGAAGGTTAAGTCAAATCGATAGGGTAAAAATGGAAGAATACTCGAGTGTCACTCAACAAAATAAGATGCTGAGTGAATACGTAGGCAAAGTAACTCGATTGAACACTCTTTTTCTCGGCATTTCTTTTTTCTTCAATAAGCAAGGTTGGGGAAATACCATATCTTTAAAGGATTTTTCTATTGACCTGAATACGGACGAGCTTGAGATATCAGAATTGATAAGAGGGGATATGAATCCGGGAAAGATCATAAGACCTCAGAAGACATTCCTTGAATCAAAGGGTTTTGAATTTACGAAAGCAGTGAACATCACAATGTACAAAGGCGATCGAAGATTCTATCTCTACACGATGCAGTGGAGGATTAGCTCAAAGGCAAGAAATCTCTATTCGTGGGGTTGCTCTGAATGAACATTTTAAGAGTTTTGAAAAGTAAAAAAGCTTATGATACAATATCAGCGATCGTCATAATAGCAATTATAGCGGTGTTTTTTTATGAGTGTCCTTATAGATTAGTAATTAAAAAAATTAAAATTCTATCAAAAAATGGGGAACTGTTAGAGAAGGCTTTTAGATACGATAGGGAGGCAAAGCGTATAGAATCTGTAAACGATAAGATCAAGGACTTTTATACTTTAGATCGCTGTAAATCTAAGGTTGAAAATGTGATAAATGCCTTAAAAGTAAGATTTACCATATCAGATAACAAGATAAGTCTTGAAAAGAGAACACGTTTATCGTATGTTCAGGTGATAAACCTATTAGCGAGGCTTGAAAATACCAGGATGATAATCGTGAAACGCTTGAATATGAAAAACGTGTTGAATATTCCGGTATTGTCCACACAAGATAAGAGATATGATGATAAAGACGTTGAACTCGAAAAATTAGATTTTGAATTGGTTTCTACTGATATTTTTCACCCCAGAGATGCAGAAAAATGAAGAATGCAAATGAGAAGAAAGTAAGTATGATTCGGTGGAGGATGCCGGTGAGAAGTAGATCGTATAGAAAATTCATTTACATAGTGAGTACAGTTGTTGCAGTTATTATATGTTTGATATTACTCAGTACATTTCAAAGTATTGAAACACGTGTTTCTGCGATCGAGATTGACACAGAAGGGGTAAAGTATTTCGATCCCGGAAAATCGGTCGAGAGATCTGAGTCAGTAGATGAACGTGCAATAAAGGATATCTTTTACCCTCTTTCTATAAATAAAGATCATGTGGGAAAGGGATTCTCAGTGATAAGCGCTCCTCAAAACGATCTGCCTGTTATGAAAGGTATCCATTTTGTGGGTGTTGTTCAAACGAATGGTGATGCCGTGAAAGTTCTTATATCTGATGATCTCAATGTCAGGGCATATAAATTGGGGGATACGCTGAGCGATAAGAAAAAATTCAGAATAACGGAGGTTTTTCCTAACTCCGTTATCGTAGCCGATAGAGGAGGACACACTTATAAGATATTGAAGTGATCTCAATACGAAATTCATTAGCCACGAATTAACACGAATGG
>QNAT01000090.1 GCA_003641555.1 Thermotoga sp. | reverse complement strand
TCATTCGCCTTTGGCGAATCGGACAGGAGGTAAACTCCCGTCCCTACGGTTATGGGTATGTATGGTGTAAGATGAAATTGTCCCGTTGAGGTTTTGACTTTAAGTCGGCATTACGAAATTTGCGTTAAGGAATTCGAGGAAAAATGTGTTAGGAAAATGATACTGTCTGAGCGAAGCGAGTTTATCATTTTTAACATTTTTGCGAAGAATTTTAGCAAATTTCGTACTAGCCTTGATCTTTTCTTTGGTTCGTTTGACTTGTATCAAAACAAAAGAAATGAACATAAATTGGGGGATAAAAAATGGATTGACATAGCGGTTTTACAAACCCCGATATCCTTTTAGAAAAATCACCGAGCAGCTGTTATGATATAACCTGAATTGAGTAGTTTTTTCACTGTAACAAAAATTTCATATCTTTCCAAATTCGTTAGGCTTGACAGGAATAATTCTTTACGGTATAATGGTGATAAAAATTATCACTATTAAGTAGAGGTGGAATATGAGAGAAGAATATATATATTTAGACCATTATCGAACTACTCCTTTAAAAGAGGAAATATTTGAAAAAATGAAGCCGTATTTTAACGAACACTTCTGGTTACCTGCTTCGTTTACATCTACAGGTACAGAGATCAGCGAAGTTATTGAAAGATCAAAGAAAGCGATATTAAATGCTTTTGGTTTGAGAAAAGGTAACGTTATATTCACTTCCGGGGGCACTCTTGCAAACAATCTGGTAATACATGGTCTGCTCAGAGATGCAGATCTGCAACACACACATTTGATAGCCTCTAAAGTCGATCATCTATCCATATTGAAGCCTTACGGATACTACAAAAAGAAAGGTACTAAAGTAACACTTCTCAACACCGATGAAAACGGTTACGTAGCGCTGGATGAGTTAAGGGCAAGCTTGACCAGGGATACCAGGTTGGTAGCCATAACGTATGTGAATCACACCATAGGAACTGTTCAAAATGTTAAAGAGATCATCGATATCGTGAAGAATTATAACGATAAGATAATGATTTTAGTGGATGGCTGTGAGGCTGTAAATTCTGTGAAGATAGATCTGTCGCAGCTGGATATAGATTTCTTGACACTGAGTGGACATAAGATATATGGTCCGAAAGGCACAGGAGCTGTAATTGCCAGAGATGCAAAGAATCTTAAGCCTGTGATCTTTGGATTTGTTGAAACCTCTCCTTATACCCCGGGTGCAGAGAATATACCCGGGATCGTAGGCATATCAGAATCTGTAAAATTTGCTGTTGAGAATCGAGAAAGATATGTTAAACATTGTTCTGATATACAACACTATCTCGTAGATAAAATGGAAAAAAATATATCAGATATCGTGTTGAATGGGCCAAAGATTGGAGAAAGGGCTGTTGATAATGTGAATTATTCTATAAGATATATAGAAGGAGAATCCATTACTCTATTCCTTGATTTTGAAGATATAGTTGTGGCAACCGGTTCTGCCTGTGCTTCAAGTGATCTTAAGGTAAATTATATACTCAGTGCTATAGGAAGAGATCACGAAATGGCACATGGATCGATTAGATTGACTCTGGGTTGGGATAATACAAAAAAACAGATAGATGTCTTTATTGACAAGCTCATTCCTATCGTTGAGAGATTGAGAAAACAGAGCACGATAAGTCGAGTTAGAGTAGGAGGTTGAGTGATATGGCAGTTATAAAATACACTGATAAAGTAATAGAGCATTTCAAGAACCCGAGGAATGTTGGTGAGATAGAGAATCCGGATGGTGTTGCCACCGTCGGTAGTCCGGCATGTGGTGATCAAGTTACGGTGTTTTTGAAGATAGATAATGATAGGATTAAAGATATAAAGTTCTTATCTTATGGCTGTGCATCAAATATTGCAACAGGTTCTATAGTAACGGAAATGACAAAAGGTAAGCGCGTAGAGGAAGCCAAGAAAGTAACGTGGAAACAAGCTTCGGAGGAGCTCGGAGGCCTACCACCCGTTAAGATCCATTGCTCTGTACTCGCTGTGGATGGCTTGAAAGCCGCTATTAAGAATTACGAGGAGAAGAAACTCGGAATAAAACACAATGCCATTGTTGATGAAAATTATATAATCGAAAGACTCGAGAAAATCATATACCCCAAAACAGGAGAAAACATCGTTGCAGCGAAACTGGTCAAGTATCTGAAATTTGAAGATGGTAACCTGACTATAGAGATCACATTCGATGAAACAGATAAGTTCAAACAAAATGTTCTTGAAGAGATTCAAGAGTATATGGGTGAAATAAAAGAGATCAGAAAACTCGATCTGAGAGTGGTGGATTACTGATTATGTTCTTTTCAAAGACGACGAAATATGCAGTCAGATCTCTGGTATATATATCGCAAAAAAAAGAAATGGTCTCTCTAAATGAGTTATCCGAGAATCTGGATATATCCTTCGATTATTTGAAGAAGATATTGATCAGGTTAAACAAGGCTGGTATGCTCGAGAGTATGAAAGGGAAAAAAGGGGGTTATTGCTTGAAAAAAAATCCCGAAGACATATCCATAGGTGATGTAGTAAAAACCTTCGAAAAGATGACACTGGAAGAATGCGAAAGCAAAGAATGCAAAAATGAGTGTGGCGCATATTACGGAATAACAACACTCGAGCAAAGAATTATGGATATTCTGGAAGACACCAGCTTAAAGGATTTCGCTGGAGAAAGCAATATGAAACCATGATGATTTCTATTCTTTGAAAAAATCTTCGATCGTTCTCAAGCACTTTTTCCAACGTGCCACCTTCACTCCCATTCCTTCAGGAAGTGAATGTATTACTACATTTCCATAAGATTTCTTCAAGACCCTGTTATCGAGACAAAGTACGATCCCCTTATCATCGAGTTTTCTTATCAATCGTCCTATTCCTTGTTTCAGATCCAGGATCATCCTGGGCAGCATGTAATTTCCGAATCCCTTAAGGGAATTCAACTTGTTTGTCAGAGGATTTCTTGGATTATCAAACGGAAGTTTCACTATGATCAGGATCTCGAGAGATGAGCCGGGAAGATCTATTCCTTCCCATAGACTCTTTACTCCAAATGCAACGTTTGAACCTGTTCCTCTAAATTTCGCTATCACTTCCTGGGCGTTTCCATCTTTTCCCTGAACCGATATGTTGTAACCCTCATTTTCTACATTACTTAAAACGGCATTCATATCCCGATAAGAGGTGAATAGCACGAGGGTCTTCCTGTGTACTTTTGATATCAATGAGGTCAATATCCGGGAGATCGATGTTATATACCTTTCGTATCCCCATTCCTCGTAATGATACTCTTCGATATCTGAAGGAATGAGAAATAGTGCCTGTTTGGAATAATTGAAGACAGGTGGTAATATGGAGAATCCGAGTCTCGCTTTTCTATCCTCTTCCCATCTATCCAGGCCTAATTGTGAGGTGACAAATGAAAAACTGCTGTTTATATTCAACGTTGCCGATGTGAGAATAACACTTCTGTAAGAGTCGAAAATATCGGAAATATCCTCCGCAATATCTATCTTTCTGATGTGTAGAGAAGGTTCGCCCTCTCTCCATTCGATATATTTTACCCAGACGTTGTCTTCCCCATTTATCAGAAGATGGAGGCATTCTGCCCAATTATCGAGTTTTTCGATCACATTCTTGACCCTTAAAAGCAGCACCACATCGTTTTCCGTATTCACCTCATTTTCTATTTTATCATCCAGTTTTCCCTCTATATTTATCATGATGTCGATGCATTCTTTCAGGGTTAATTCCAGCTCTTCTGCCATATCGTTATATTGTACTTTCCATGGAGCAGTATTCTCACCTTCGATTCCTCTAAAAAGTGTATCTTCTCTCTCCAAAATGCGTTTTAACACCGTATCGAATCGTTCGGATTCTCTGGTTAACTTCTTTGCATCCTTACCAAAAATGGATAAAAAGCATTCACTCATTATGCCTTTAGACCTTCCTGTCTTTTCATCGAATATCGCGAGGGAATTTATGAAATTTTTACTCTCTTTATAAGAAATATCATGTCCAAGTGTTGACATCGCTACATCTGCAAAACGATGAGCTTCATCTACCACTAAGTAATCCGCAGGAGGTAAGATACAAAGATCGTCTGTATCGCTTCGCATTACATGCTCTGATAGTAGTAAAGAGTGGTTTACGACCAATAGATCGCTATTTCTTGCTTCCTGTCGCTCCTTCAACAGGAAGCACCTATCTTTAAAGGGACAATATCTTCCTATGCAATCTTCCTTAGAAGAAGTGAGAAAGCGGAGTTTATTCACATCGATGTAGTCACGTGCTCTTTCGTTTATGGATTGTATATCTCCATCTTTGGTATCAGAAAGCCAGCGTTCGAGAAACGCCAGCCACATTTGAGATGAAACATCGCCTTCCAAACCGATCTGACGACCTTCATTCATAGAATTCATTGCCTTCAACAGGCAAAGATAATTAGACCTTCCTTTGAGTAGATGGATCTTGAGATTTGAGGTATTCCCTATGGCATCTTTGACTATAGGGATATCTTTATCGATGAGTTGATCCTGCAGGACCTTCGTCTTCGTTGAAATGATGGCCTTTGAGTCATTGTCACGAATTGCCAGTAAAAGGGGTACGAGATAGCCTATGGATTTCCCCGTACCAGTGTCTGCCTCTATGAATTGTACCCTATCATTCACAAGTGCATCTGAAACACACCCTGCCATATCCATTTGAGGCATTCTCGCTTCATAACCTTTCAATATTTGGGATAATGTACCGTTATCACCAAACACATTGGACAATTTGGTTACTCTTTTTCCCATTACTTTGTTTTCTTTCTCTTCTATTCGAGTAACTGAAGCCCTGGTTAACAATGCATTAGATATGATCTTAGATTCAAACCTTCCCTCTCTTTCCCACAATTCTTCTATTCTATCGAACCCACTCTTTTTTGAAACATGAGTGATCAGATATTCTAAGGCATTTTCCCCATTAGAAATAGAAAAATCATCGATGTATTCCTTGAGAATTGCAGATTCCCCCGTAGGGAAGATGAATACGGAGAGCAGTGATATGTCCACAATTGGAAGTTTTGAAGGCAATCGCTTTTCTTCACGTCGAGAGCGAACTGCTAAGAACGAAGATGCCCTATCGAAATGTGCAGGCAGATCTAATATATGAACACGATCTGCCCGTTTAGTCGTACCTATTTCTATCTCATCATCGGATAAGAAGTTTACAACTACGAATTCATCTATACAGTTCATCAACGAAGTATCGTTCTGAAATAAAGTAGACCATCATTTCCCCAGAATACCTGAAATACGGCGATATTGTTTCCTCCAGATTGAAATGCCTTTTGAAATATATCCTCTGCATTCAATATTCCTATCATGACGGTAGGTCTGGGTTCTAAAATGGATTTCAACGTATCTAAAAGTGGAGTTTGCTCATAAGTCTTTTGTGGCGTTCCCACCAGGCTTGAGAGATGCTCTTCACCCTCTCCAGTCAGACATACTACTACTCTTTTATCATCCAGGAAAACGATGGTAGAAGATGCAGGATTATCAGGATTAATCGTGTAAAGAGTTCCTCCGTATTTGCTTACCTGTTTTGTAGGACGTTTGGCTATGAGATTGAGTACGGATTGTTTGCCTCTGGCGTTCTTTATACTCGCTATCAGATAAACGGTTGGGCTCGCAAGAGCGGTTTCTTCCTCATCAGTCGTAGAAGTAGAGGAGAGATTAAAGGTAAGAACTACGGCACCGTCACCACTTAACCCATCTATTAGACCCTCGACATCACTATTTTTCGCGATCTTAGAATTCAAGTTCCATTTGGAGTATAGGAAAGGAAGGTCTTTTA
>QNAT01000089.1 GCA_003641555.1 Thermotoga sp. | reverse complement strand
TTGCATACCAGATCGAGCGAAGAGTCTCCTTTAAGCATGCCATGAAAAGGGCAATAAGCCGTTCACTGAGTAGGGGAGCCAAAGGGGTGAAAATCTCTATTTCAGGCAGGCTAAACGGAGCGGAAATAGCTCGTACAGTTTGGTATAGAGAAGGAAGAGTTCCCCTTCATACTTTAAGAGCGGATATCGATTATGGATTTACCCTTGCAATTACAAAATATGGACAGTTAGGTGTTAAAGTCTGGATATTCAG
Organism: Thermotoga sp.; assembly: GCA_003641555.1. Lineage (GTDB taxonomy): Bacteria > Thermotogota > Thermotogae > B3-G13 > B3-G13 > B3-G13. The sequence continues at coordinate 5,640 of QNAT01000089.1, read as the reverse complement.
AGAGAAAGTTCATCAACCCACTGCATCTACTGATAAAGTGAGTAGTTAGGAGGGATCTTACGTGTTGATACCCAAAAGGATCAAATATAGAAAACAGCAAAGAGGACGTATGAAGGGAGCAGCTAAAGGAGGAACAGAAATAAGTTTTGGAGAATGGGGATTAAAGGCATTAGAGCCTCACTGGATAACGAATAGGCAGATAGAGGCGGTGCGTATTGCTTTGACTCGGGTGCTCAAAAGAAATGGAAAGATATGGATAAGAATATTCCCTGATAAGCCAATAACTTCCCGTCCCCCTGAAACAAGGATGGGAAAGGGAAAGGGTGCTCCTGAAAAATGGGTTGCAGTTGTTAAACCCGGAAGGGTATTAGTAGAAATCGGGGGTATTCCCAAAAAAATGGCTATAACTGCATTAACACTTGCTTCTTCCAAACTCCCGATAAAGACGCATATTGTCGAAAGGAAGACATTTGGAGGTGAACGATCTTGAAAACCTCTGATCTTAGAAGTCTAACGGTTCAAGAACTCAGTGAATTGTTAAGTGAAAACAAGAGAAGACTTTTTAATCTGAGAATGCAGCTTGCTACAAATCAGCTGGATAACACATCTAAGATCCGTGAAACCAAGCGAGATATAGCAAGGATAAAAACTATTCTCGTGGAAAGAGAATTGAACATAGGATAGATGGAAAGGAGAATGTAGTGGAAATGGTAACGCTATCGAGACATAAGAAAAAAGTAGGAACGGTAATAAGTGACAAGATGGAAAAAACGGTTGTTGTACTCGTTAATACTATGGAAAAACACCCTATATTTAAGAAGTATATCAAGAAGAGCAAGAAGTACTATGCGGATGATAGAGATAGTGAGTGTTCTATAGGGGATATGGTGGAGATCGAGGAATGCAGGCCACTGAGCAAATTAAAAAGATGGAGAGTTAGAAAAATACTGAAAAAGAGTCAGTTGGGAGAGGAAAAGAGTGGAGGAGTTGCAATATGATACAACAAGAAAGTGTCCTCAACGTGGCTGATAATTCAGGTGCTAAGAAGGTGTTATGTATAAGAGTATTGGGCGGTTCGTATAGAAGATATGGGAGTGTTGGTGATGTTATCATAGGCACAGTTAAAGAAGCAATGCCAAACAGCGAAGTCAAGAAAGGTGATGTAATAAGGGCAGTTGTAGTTCGATGTAAGAAAGAGATGAGAAGAAAAGATGGATCTTACATAAAATTCGATGATAACGCCGCAGTTTTGATAGATAATAATAATGAACCACGAGGGACCCGTGTCTTTGGACCAGTAGCCAGAGAGCTTCGTGAAAAAAGGTTTATGAAAATAATTTCCCTGGCTCCAGAGGTTGTATAGGGAATACATGTATAAGGTGGTGTGAATTGTGAAAACAACTCTGAAAAAGAGGATAAAATTGAGGATCCGAAGAGATGATATAGTAAAGGTTATATCTGGCAAAGATAAAGGAAAAACTGGTAAAGTTTTGCGTGTCTTCCCGGAGACAGGAAAGATCATAGTAGAACATGTAAATTACGTAAAAAAACATCAAAGGCCAAATCAACAGTTCAAAGAAGGTGGAATAATAGAGAGAGAGGCTCCAATTCGCATGGATAAGGTTATGCTGGTGTGTCCCAACTGTGGGCAACCCACAAGGGTGGTAAGAAAGTATATTGAATCGGAGAAAAAACATATCAGGTTTTGTAAAAAGTGTGGTGAATTGATAGATAAGATATGATAATTGGTGATATAATGATATTACTGCGAAAAGACGATGGATTTACTCCAGAAACACAAAGAGCAGAGATAAAATATCGTATGGATGCCATTGAAAAACTCTTTGAACTCGCTGAATTGTTTTTTCTTTGCAGCTTCCGTGTCTTTGTGATCGATGTTTGCTTTCCACAGTATAATTATATGATGGATTAAGGAGGTAAAGTAAAGGTGGAGTCTATATTAAAGAATATGTACAGAAAAGATATCATACCAAAGATGATGAAAGAATTTGGATACAAAAATCCTCACCAGGTTCCTCGCGTTGAGAAAATCGTTATCAATATGGGAATAGGAGAAGGCTCAAGAAATGCAGATATCGTGGATCAACATGCAAAAGAATTAGCAGAAATAGCAGGACAAAAGCCTGTGGTTACGAGAGCACGAAAAAGTGAAGCGGCTTTTAAGATCAGAAAAGGTATGCCGATCGGCTTAAAAGTTACACTGAGAGGAGACCGGATGTACGAATTCCTATACAAGCTCATCAATCTTGCCTTACCAAGAGTTAGGGATTTTCATGGGGTTTCCCAGAATTCTTTCGATGGAAGGGGAAATTACGCACTTGGTATAGGAGAGCAGCTCATATTTCCTGAGATAGATTACGATGAGATCAAGAGAATTCAAGGGATGGATATAATAATAGTGACAACTTCTAAAACAAATAGAGAGGCACGCAAGTTGTTAGAGTTTTTCGGCATGCCTTTCAGCAAATCTTGAGCAAGGAGGTAGTCAATGGCAAAGAAATCTTTGATCGCAAAGCAAAAGAGAGAACCAAAATATAAAACTCGAGGATATCATAGATGTAAGATTTGTGGTAGACCTCACGCGTATATAGGAGAATTTGGTATATGCAGAATATGTTTTAGAAAATTGGCAAGCGAGGGTAAATTACCAGGTGTCAGAAAAGCAAGCTGGTGAAAGGAGGTTATAATATGTATTCAGATCCTATAGCAGATATGCTTACGAGGATAAGAAATGCCAACAGAGTATTTAAAGAACATGTAGATATACCTTCATCAAAGTTAAAGAGAGATATAGCAAAGGTATTGAAAAGTGAAGGTTTTATAAGAGATCATAAATACATTGAGGATGGGAAGCAAGGGATACTGAGGATTTATTTGAAGTATTACGGTGAACATAATAGACTTTCACACGTGATAAAGGGAATCGAAAGGGTATCTCATACTGGCAGGAGGATTTATCACAAAAATAAGCACTTACCAAGAGTGATGGGTGGATTAGGTATTGCAATACTTACAACCTCCAGAGGAGTAATGTCAGATAAAGAAGCACGGAACCAGGGATTGGGAGGAGAGATTCTCGCTAAAGTATGGTGATGAGTAAGGAGGAGAGAAGATGAGGCTTTCAAGATTGGCTAAGCAGCCGATAAAAATTCCTGATGGCGTTGATGTTAACTGTGAAGATAAAATAGTTCGAGTTAAAGGTCCAAAGGGAGAGTTATCTATGGAATACAAACCTTACGTTGAATTCGAGATAGCAGATAGTGAAGTAAAGCTGAAACCCCAAAAATATAAGGTTATTAGAAAGAGTGATCTCAAGAAGGCAAATGCTTACTATGGTCTATATTGGTCTCTTATGAGAAATATGATAGTTGGGGTTTCACAAGGATATCAAGAACGACTCAAGATAGAGGGTACAGGATACAGAGTCCAATTGAGCGGTAAGAAATTGATATTAAACCTTGGGTTTGCACATCCAGTTGAAGTAACTGCACCGGAAGGGATTGAATTTGAGGTGCCCGATCAGAAGACCATTGTGGTTAAAGGTATAGATAAGGAACTGGTTGGACAGATAGCGGCTAACATAAGATCACATCGGAAGCCGGAGCCCTACAAAGGCAAGGGCGTAAGATATGAAGGCGAATACGTTAGACGGAAGGAAGGAAAGAAGGTATAGATATATGATTAAAAAAAAGATCAGAAATGATATGCGAAAAAGAAGGCATAAAAGATTGAGGATGAAGATAAAGGGAACGAAGAGTATTCCAAGATTATGTGTCTACCGAAGTTTAAAGCACGTTTATGCCCAGATCATAGACGATGATGAGGGGAAAACGCTCGTCAGTGCATCCACATTAGAACCGTCGATTCGTACATCTCTTGCAAAGACATGGGATAAAGTGGCAGCAGGAAAAGTAGGAGAAATCATAGCAAAGAAAGCCATTTCTACTGGAATAACACGTGTAGTCTTCGATAGAGGCGGTTACAAATATCATGGACGAGTTGCTACTCTTGCATCTAAGGCAAGAGAAAATGGTTTAAAATTTTGATTTGAGGAGAGATGTATATGATTCAAAATGGGAAAATTATGGGTGAAGAAGAATTTGAAGAAGAGGTTTTGAATATAAAGCGTGTTACAAAAGTTGTTAAAGGTGGGAAAAGATTGGGCTTTAGAGCAATAGTAGCAGTTGGAGACAAAAAAGGTAAAGTAGGTGTAGGCGTGGGAAATGCCAATGAAGTTCCGACTGCTATCAGAAAAGGAGCGATGAATGCTAAAAAGGCTATGATAGATGTGGTTTTAAATCCCAGAGGCACGATACCTCATGAAATCATTGGCAGAAGTGATGCAGGTATGATCATAATGAAACCTGCAGCGCCTGGTACAGGATTGATAGCGAGCAGTACGGTGATGTCGATCATGGAATTAGCAGGTATAAAAGATATACTGGCAAAATCCATAAAATCCAATAACCCTTTGACTGTTGCGTATGCCGTTATGAATGGATTAAAACAATTGCGTTCTCCATCTGATATAGCTAGATATAGAGGCATGAGTGTGAAAGAAGTATTTGAAGGTAAGAAAGTAGGGGCATGAACATATGGCCAAGATAAAGATCACATTGACAAGAAGTCGATACGGATTTAAGAAGGATCAAAGGGATACTGTGAAAGCTCTTGGGTTGAGGAAAATAGGTCAAAGTGTTGTAAAGGATAACACACCTGTGATTCGCGGTATGGTGGATAAGATAAAACATATGGTAAAGTATGAAATACTGGATGAACAGAAGGAGGATAGATGATGAAACTGAGTACACTTGGTCCCAGTAAAGGTGCGAGAATGAAACCTAAAAGGGTAGGTAGAGGACCGGGTTCAGGGCATGGAAAAACCTCTACCAGAGGACATAAAGGTCAGAAATCGCGCAGTGGTGGAGGAGTTAGACCCGGGTTTGAGGGCGGACAGATGCCTTTACAAAGGCGGCTTCCAAAAGTTGGTTTTAAGAATTTCAATCGTAAAGTTTATAATGTAGTGAACATCGGTAGATTAAACAAAGTTTTTAACGATGGAGAATTAATCGATCCTCAAATTCTTCTTGATAAGGGAATAATAAAAAAGTTAAATGATGGTCTAAAGATTTTAGGAACGGGCAACGTTTCCAAAAAGTTAACGGTAAGAGCACATAAACTCAGTAAGACAGCGAGAGAAAAGATAGAAGCTGCGGGTGGAAAGGTAGAGGTGATATAAGTGTGGAAGACACTTAGAAACGCTTTTGAAATACCTGAACTCCGTCGGAGGATTTTCTTTACCCTTGCCATGCTTGCTGTTTTCAGACTTGGTATATACGTACCGATCCCGGGTATAAACCTGCATAGATGGACAGATTTCTTTTCAAGTATGGCAGGACAAGGAGCGTTTGGAGGTTTTATAGGATTTTTCGATGTATTTGCTGGTGGAGCCTTGAGGAATTTCTCCATATTCACTATGAGCGTTACTCCTTACATAAACGCTGCCATCATAATTCAAATGTTGACGGCAGTTCTTCCGAAATTAAAGGAATTGGCCAGAGAAGGTGAGGAAGGAAGGAAGAAGATAGAAAAATATACAAGAAACCTCACTTTGCTCCT
>QNAT01000088.1 GCA_003641555.1 Thermotoga sp. | reverse complement strand
TTCTCCCCTCTCCTTCATTTGATATATTTCCAGGAAATACTCAATCACTTTTCTCTTATCCAGAAGATTTTAGCAGCGTTACTCTTATACCAAAGGAGGCAGGGTTATATAAGGTAGAAGTGAGATTAACAGATGCAAATGGAGAGCATTTCAATGCAACGCACCTTATCGATGTGATAAAGAAAGAATCGTTGTCCAATGGGAAAAATATTTCTATATACACTGATATTATGAAATTCATAAAGGCAGGTTCTAAATTATCCTTTAGGGTTTATATAGAGAACAGAACTTCCAATGTTAAACGTGTTAAATTCTCGTCTTTTGTGCTTTCAGTTATGATGGGAAACAAGAAGATATATGAATATACGAATGCAGATACTTTTTTCGTTAAGATAAATCCCCATGGTAGCAGAATGATTCTGGATTCCAGAGACATTGATAGTTTAGTTATTCAGCATAAGGGTGATTATACCGTCTACATATCTGCAGACTGCGGAGGTAGAGACTTACGTTATTCTATAGATTTGAAATCTTTTTGATTGTTTGAATAGTTGAAATTCCCATAGAGATAATGGATTAAGCTGTCATTACGAAATTTTTGTTAGCCATGAATGAAAGAGAAATAGTCGGGTCAGCCACAGAGGATTTTGGTCATGTTCCTACGGTTACGGATATGTATAGTATAAGATGAAATTGTCCTGTTGAGGTTCTGAATTTAAGTCGGCATTACGGAATTTGCGTTAAGGAATTCGAGGAAAAATGCGTTAAGAAAATGATACTGTCTGAGCAAAGCGAGTCCACCCATTTTAACATTTTTACGAAGAATTTTAGCAAATTTCGTACTGGCCTTGATTTTTTCTTTGGTTCGTTTGACTTGTATCAAGACAAAAGAAATGAGCATAATAGGGGTATTGCAAAACAGAGGTATTTGAAAATAGAATGTTAAGATACAATCGTTTCAAAAAAGTCGTAGGGACAGGTTTTTAAACCTGTCCGATGGAACGGAGTTCCATAATATCATTTGCCTCTGGCGAATCGGACAGGAGGTGAATTCCTCTTGCTACGAACAAAGGCCCGATACCTTTTAATGTGAAATAAGTATAATTAATTTATGAAATGGAGGCAAGAGATGAAGATATATTGTGATGGTGGTGCTATAGTTGAGAAGAGAGTCGGAGCTTGTGCATTTGTAGCAAAGCGAAGGGGAAAAACGGTAGCAAAATCCGCACGATTTCTCACGGATGCTACTAATAACATTGCAGAATACATGGGGCTTTTGGATGCCATCGAATTTGCCTTACACTTTTTTCCAGATGAAAATATATCATTTTTACTCGATAGCGAATTGGTTGTACAACAGGTGAAAGGAAAATACAAGGTAAAGAGTGCACATCTTGGTCCTCTACACGATCGAGTTATTGCTTCTTTGAAGAAAAAATGGAAAATATCACACATCCCAAGGTCTCTCAATTGTGAGGCAGATGCAATGGTAAAATCGATCCTTAAAGAGTACCATTGAAAGAGAGTTTAATGAGTTAGAATATATTGCAAGTGTTATAATACTACAGAGGAGAAAGTTTAAGATGCATAGAGGATTTTTACCGAGAGAACAAACTTATTCTATATTTACAATAGATTATGAACGACTTAAGAGGATGAATTACGAGGTTATCTTATTTGATTTAGATAACACATTGATCCCCTGGAAGCGTTTTTACAGTAGAGATGGCACTAATGAGTTGTTCGAGAGGTTAAATGACATGGGGTTCAGAATAGCAATTGTTACCAATGCAAATTTCAAGAGAACTGAAAAAGTATCTCATTTTCTGGAAGGACAGGGTAAAATTTACAAAGTGTATTCAAAACTCCATAAACCGTTTAAGGAAAAAATGATGGGTGTATTAGCTGAAATGAATGTGAAACCGGAAAGGTGTGCTATGGTAGGAGATCTGGTCTTCACTGATATTCTTTTGGGTAACAGATTGGGTATGTATACCATCCTGGTTACTCCTTTTAGTGACCTTACATCACCTGTGATAAAAGTTATTCATTATCTCGAGCGATTTGCCTATTACGCGTTTTCCTTCACCATAGGAAGATTGGAAAAGGTATTTAAATCCCTATCTGCAGATGAACAACATCTTTCCGTATACGATATAGATTACGAGAAATTAAAGAAATGGGGATTCGAGTTTCTTGTATTCGATTTTGATAATACACTTGTTCCTCGTGGTTCCAATAGCATACCTGTATCTGTCTTTTCCCTCTTTAGAAGGCTAAAGGACAAAGGTTTTAAACTCATAATCCTTTCTAATGGCATGAAATCGAGATTAAACAGGATAAGTGGACAATTTGATGATATTCAAATAATAGGAGGGGCAAGAAAACCATTTAGAGGGGTAATAAAAAGGGTTTTGAAACAGATGGAAGGCACCCCGGATAGAACTGTGATCATTGGTGATCAAATATTTACTGATGTATTGTTGGGGAAGAAATTAAAATGCTATACCATACTCGTTGAACCTGCATCGAAAAAAGATCTTCCTTATACTAAATTCATGCGTTTCCTGGAAAAACCTTTCAGAAGAAGGTTGAAATGATAAGGAAAGGTTGTACTGCAGAAATGCAGAGAGCACAGAAAAAAGCAAAGTGTCCCTTTACAGTGTGCATTTTCAGCATATTCTTATTCTGTGTGTTCAGTTTGTTAACCTTTGGGAATGTCATTTACTTAGAAAAAAATATCGGAAGAGGAATATCCCAGGGTTTTATGCCCATTAGAACGCTTACCACCGAAGGTACCAACTACGTATTCATAATATGTGAGGGGAGCAGCAATGTTTTAGTTTATGATAAATATTCCCAGACTTTTGTTAAGAGTATAAAAGTAGGGAGGTATCCTCAGGATGGAATCTTATTCAAAAACTTGTTATTTGTTAATGATAACCTGGGTAAAGGCGTATCGGTTATCGAAACGAAGACTTTTCGTATGATAAAGCAATTTGAAGGAAGATTCAATGGCTTCTATCTTTCGAGTGATGGTAAAGACCTGTATTTCGATGAAAAAGGTATGAAGAGAATATTTGATTTGCAAAACCTTGAACTACAGATCCCTTCTGCCTTACCTCCTTTGAGATCTTCCAAAGACTATGTATCTCCTTCAGGGGTAAGATATAAGATCGATGCAAATCTCATGCAAATAGAAATAAAACGCATACTATCTAACAATGAGATAGTGAAGTTAAGATATTACGGTATACCTGTTGCCCTTTTTGTATATAATGAGAAGCTTTACATACTCGATAAAGCAACATCTACGCTCAACGAGTGTGAAGTAATCGGTAAATCCATATCTGTGAAGAGGATTTGCAAACTAAGAGGAACCCCCGCAGATATTACGTTTGATTCGTTAAGAAAAGAGATATACATTGTGGATTCTGAGCTGAACCTCTTTATAGTATTAGATCTAAATACGTTGAGTGTGAAAAAGAAGTTTACTTTAGGTGTATATCCGAGGGATATGGCAATTTATGATACACATCTTTTGGTCGTAGGAATGATGTCCAACGTGTTGTACGATATAGAGGACGGGAAGATCACTTACAAGATACCTTTGCTGTCGTTTTTACCACAGCATATCGTAGTAAATAATAGAGGTGAAACTGCATATATATCGGAATTTGGCAATTCAGTGAACATAATAAACTTATCTACCATGTCTACGATAAAGCACATAAAATTGGATATGTCATCCAGACAATTGGCATATAATCCTTCCAGAGATGTATTGTACATTTTAATAGGGAATTCTGAAGTTGGAGTTTTTAATATTCAAAAGGGTTTCATTGCCTCGAAGCACCTGAAAATATCCCCAGGGAAGATCGTAACAGATGGAAAAAGTGTATATGTTATTGGCAATACGTCTATAGAAAAATATGATTGGAGGATGGATACTCTGAGTTTAGAGAAACAACTCAACTTCACACCCACAGAGATGATAGTTTGTTCATCAAAGATTTACATAGCAGGCAATGGAATATTGAATATCTACGATGTGGATACCTTCGGAAGGGTTTTGAATAGGACGATCTCAATAAAGGGGAAAGTGAATACGCTTTATTATTATAAAGGGAGGTTGTACATAGGAGAAGGATCGCTACGGCGTGTTATAGTTTTAGACACAAGTATAGATAGAATAGTGGATCTCATACCTACAGAAAAAGAATTTGATAAAATAATTGTAAAAGACGGTTTTCTTTATACTCTCAGCACATCTGGAGGATATATAGAGTGTGATAGATTGTGAGAAAACAAGTGACTGAAAAACTGTTAAGGGATATACAGGATTCTTATTTAAGACTTCAGCAGAGGATCATGTCCTTTACAAGAGGCATTTTGGAAGCTGTAACTATAGATGAAATAGCACGTTTCATGGAAAACCACATCAAAGAGATATTGGACTACGATTCTATTGGATTTGTAGTTCATAAAGATAGAGAAGAGGATTATCGATATACAAATGGGAATAAAGAATATGTACTTGCATTTTTGGAGAAAAAAGATAGCAAGGACCTAATAAAGTGGACTCTGAGTAATCATAAGGTTTCTGCCTTTGACATAGAAAAGGATAAATGTGTTATTATATTACCGCTTTTACGGCCAAGAAGAGAACTTGGTTTTACAGTGCTGTTCGTATCTAAAAAGGCTTCTGATCTAACCTCTGAGGATTTTGATCTACTGAGTTTTTCGTCACTTCAATGCAGTATATTGTTGGAATCCACACTTATGTATGAAACCCTGGAGAGATCTGAGAGAGAAGTTAGAGCATTGAAGGATTATTTTCAAACTATCTTGAACACATTGAATGTCATGATCATGGTATTTTCGGAAGAGAAAAAGATAAGATTTGCCAATGCTTCCGCTTCACATAATTTTAATCTGAGAGATAAAGTGGAGATAGATAATATTCTCTCTCAACCTCTTTCAAAGGAGGCAAATGATCTCATAGATAAGACCAGTTTAACCGGGAAATTCGAGAGTAAAGAGGTGGAGATCCCATCCCATAATAATACATCTGTTTTATGGGATTTAAAATGTTTACCCCTGAAGAGTGAAGAAGGAAACGAATATCTACTCGTATTGGAAGATATCACGAACACAAAGGAATTGGAAAGACTTAAGAAATTAGATAGAATCAAATCGAACTTCTTATCATCTATATCACATGAACTTCGTACCCCACTTGCGAGTATAAAAGCATATGTGGAAACTTTAAGCGATTCAGTGGGAGAATTAGATTCAGATACCGAAAAGGAATTCTTAGCCACAGTATATAAAGAAAGCGAGCATTTAGAAGGGCTTCTGAATGAATTGTTAGATTTTTCTTCAATTGAAAGAGGAGAATTCAAGATAAAGAAGGAGGAGATAGATCTTATAAGTGTGTTAAAAGAAGTAGTTACTTTGTTCGAAGAAAAAGCTAATAGGGAAGGAATATCTTTGATAACGGAGTTTGAAGATACGAGTTTGAGAATGTTAGCTGATCCCAGGCGTATAAAGCAAGTTTTCACCAACTTGATAAGTAATGGTATAAAATATGCGAGGCGTACCGACGAGAAAAAGTTCGTGAAGATCATTGAGAAAACAATGTCAGAAAAGGTTTTGATAGTAGTAGAGGATAACGGTATAGGTATACCAGCGGAAGAATTGCCACGCATCTTCGAGCGTTTCTTCAGAGGAAATGAATATGCCTATGCAACTGAAGGAAGTGGGCTTGGACTTTCGATCGTTAAGACCATTGTAGAATCCCATGGTGGTAAGATACGTGTGGAAAGTACCAAAGGTAAGGGGAGTAGTTTTTACGTTGACCTTCCTCTGATATCAGGATCGAGTTCGAATAATATAGCTACGTGAATGTTC